>USEK01000048.1 GCA_900553705.1 uncultured Collinsella sp. | reverse complement strand
TCTGCGCGTACTCCTCGTGCTTCTCGGCATTGCGCGGGTCGATGACGGTAGCGCCGGGAACGTTGATCTCGTCGGGATTGCCCAGGATGACGATCTTTGCCAGACCCTCCTCGATGATCTTGGTGGCTGCGACGATGGTGCGCGGATCCTCGCCCTCGGGCAGGACGATCGTCTTAAGGTCGGCCTTGGCGGCAGACTTCATACGGTTTAGGAAATCGCTCATGTTACTCCTTACAAGCGTTTCGCTAAGCTCCAGGCGCCCGGCTGTTCACGAATAAACCCGCTGCTAGCGGGTTTACCTTTCAATTATGTACGCCGCGGTGCTTGAGCTTTCCTTGTGTGGCAAGCTCATTATAGGACGCATTAGCGCTATAATCGCTCTGATAAATATGTCTCGAAGAATGTTCGAGAAAAGCCCAGCTAACGAGCCCGTGGCTTTTGACAAGGAGTATCGATGCAGATTACCTCAGGCCTGCCTGAAGGCTTTAACGCCGGCGCGTACGACATGATTGTCGTCGGTGCTGGATATGCCGGTGCCGTTTGCGCCCGCCGTCTTGCCGAGACCATCGGCTATCGTGTTGCCGTTTTGGAGCGCCGTAGCCACATTGCGGGCAATGCCTATGACTGCACTGACGAGGCCGGAATCCTGATCCACGAGTACGGTCCGCATATCTATCACACCTTTAACGAGCGCGTGCACAATTTCCTGTCGCGCTTTACCAAGTGGACGGATTATCAGCACAAGGTGCTCGCCAACATCAACGGCACCCTTATGCCCGTGCCCTTCAACCACGCGAGTCTCAAGCTCGCCTTTGGTGACGAGCGCGGCGAGGAGCTGTATCAGAAGCTCGTGGAGACCTTTGGCAAGGACGTCAAGGTGCCCATCATGGAGCTGCGCAAGAAGAACGACCCGGATCTTGCCGAGGTCGCCGATTACGTCTACGAGAACGTCTTTTTGCATTACACCATGAAGCAGTGGGGCCAGACGCCCGACCAGATCGATCCCTCGATCACCGGCCGCGTTCCCGTCTTTGTGGGCGATGATGACCGCTACTTCCCGCAAGCTCCCTTCCAGGGCATGCCGCAGGAGGGCTACACGGCGCTCTTTGAGCACATGCTCGACCACGACCTGATTGACGTGTTCTGCGACGTGGACGCCCGCGACCTCTTCGAGATCGACGAGACCACCGTCAAGATCGACGGCAAGGTCTATGGCGGCGAGATCGTCTACACCGGTCCGCTCGACGAGCTGTTCAATCTCGACCTGGGCGCCCTGCCGTACCGTACGCTCGACATGAAGTTCGAGACGCTCGATATGGATCAGTTCCAGCCCGTGGGCACCGTCAACTACACCACGAGCGAGGATTACACGCGCATCACCGAGTTCAAGAATATGACTGGCCAGGTCCTGCCCGGCAAGACCACCATCATGAAGGAGTATTCCAAGGCCTATACGCCCGGCTCGGGCGAGACGCCGTACTACGCCATTCTTGAGCCCGAGAACCGTGAGCTCTATGAGCGCTATCTTGAGCGCGTCCAGAACCTGACGAACTTCCACCCGGTGGGTCGTCTGGCCGAGTATCGTTACTACGATATGGATGCCGTGACCAATTCCGCCCTCGATCTTTCGGATGAGATTATCGCCTGCCATGCATAAAGTCATAACATTCGGTATTCCCTCGTATAACGCCGCCAAGGACATGGACCATTGCATCACCTCCATCTTGGAGGGGAGCAATTACGCCACCGATATCGAGATTATCGTGGTGGACGACGGCTCCAAGGACGAGACGGCCGCCAAGGCCGACGAGTGGGAGGCCCGTTATCCTGGAATCATCCGCGCGGTGCACCAGGAGAACGGCGGTCACGGTATTGCCGTCCTTTCGGGTCTGCGCGAGGCGCAGGGCACCTACTACAAGGTTGTTGATTCGGACGACTGGCTTGACGGCGCTGCCCTTTCGACCATGCTGTCGATTCTGCGTGGCTTTGAAGAGCGCGACCAGCGCGTTGACCTGTTTATCTCGAACTACGTGTACGAGAAGGTTTACGAGGGCACGCATACCGCTATTGGCTACAAATTTGCCCTGCCGCGCAAAAAGATCTTTTCCTGGGGTCAGATCGGTCATTTTCGCCTGGACCAGAACCTACTCATGCACAGCCTGTGCTATCGCACGGATGTGCTGCGCGAGTCCAACCTTCCCATGCCGCCGCATACGTTCTATGTGGACAACATCTACGCCTACGTGCCGCTGCCGCGTTGCAAGACCATGTACTACGCCGACATCGACCTCTACCGCTACTTTATCGGTCGCGAAGGCCAGAGCGTCAACGAGGCAACGATGGTCAAGCGTCTGGATCAGCAGTTCCGTGTTACGCGTATCATGATGGAGTCGTACCACCTGTACAGCGATGTCGAGTCGTCGCGTCTGCGTTCGTACATGATGGGCTACTTCACCATGATGATGGCGATCTGCTCGGTGCTCACCAAGCTTTCCGAGGAAGATTGCGCCGACGAGCGCCTAAAGACGCTGTGGAATGATTTGAAGGCCTACGACGAGCGCATGTATCGTCGTGCCCGCTACGGCGTGGTCGGGTTCTTCACCAATCTGCGTGGACGGGCCGGAGACAAAACCACACTCGGCCTATACCGTCTTGCCTCAAAGATCTTCAAATTCAACTAGCTGCTGAGTAATCGCTGCTGATAGGTTGACTGGGCCCCTTGGCCTTTAGTTTGCTACTGCGAACAGTCCTGCTCGCACGGAAAGCACATTAAGTGCTTTCCGACTCGTGCGGAACTTGTATCAAACTAAAGGCCAAGGGGCCTCTGCTATAAGAATCGATTGTGAGTTTATTTGAATTTGAAGATCTTCGACGCGCGGTACACAGGGGCCTGGGCTAAAAAGAATTAAGTTGGTAGTCGGTCGGAGGCGGGCGGGCATTACGTTTGTCGCGAGTTCCGCATGCAAAGAAGGCCACTTAATGTGGCCTTCGTCTTGCATAGGACTGTAGAGCAGCAAACGTAATGCCCGCCCGCCTCCGACCGACGGTCGAGTGGGGTTACTTCGCGGCGCCGGGGATGCCGTGGGAGGTTTTTGCGGTTTTGGCTCCGTTTACGATGGCGGTTTCCAGGGCCCTTACGGCGAGCATACCCAGTAAGTCTAGGGGAACGGCGGCGCTTGCCTGGGCGCCTAGTTTGCCGCTGGCGAGGATGTAGATAGTGTCGCCGTCGTTGGTGGTGTGCGTGGGACGGATGGCGTGTGCGTAGGCGTCTGCGGCCATCTGGGAGACCTTGGTGGCTTGTGCCTTAGTGAGTTCCACGTTGGTGACGATGCAGCTGATGGTGGTGTTGGTGCGGTCGAGCGGCATCTGCATGGATCCGGCGGCGGCAAAGGCTGCGAGTTCCATGTCGACGATCTGGTCACTATCGGCTGCGGCGCGCATGCCGGCGACCCAATCGCCGGTGAAGGGGTCGACAACGTTGCCGCAGGCGTTGACCGAGACCACGGCGCCCACCTTGATGGGGCCGAGCGCTAAAGCGGCAGCGCCAAGGCCAGCCTTCATGCAGGTAGCGGGGCCCATGAGTTTACCCACGGTAGCGCCCGTGCCGGCACCTACGTTGCCCTGCTCGAGCTTGGTGGGTGTGTTGTCGAGTGCTTCGCGCACGGCGGCGATGCCGGCCTCAATGTCGGGGCGAACGGCGGGATCGCCAAAGGCGAGGTCGAAGATGCAGCTGGAGCACACGATGGGCACCTGCGTGGGGCCGACGGGAAGGCCGATGCCGCGGCTCTCAAGCTCGCGAGCGACGCCGCTTGCAGCCTCGAGGCCAAAGGCCGATCCACCCGAAAGGCAGACGGCGTGGACCTTGTCGACGGTGTTCTCGGGTCGCAGCAGGTCGGTTTCGCGCGATGCTGGAGCACCGCCGCGAACGTCAACGCCGCCGGTGGCGCCCTCGGGTGCCACGATTACGGTGCAACCGGTGCCGGCCTCCTCGTCCGTATAGTTGCCATAGCAAAAGCCATCGACATCGCAGACGTCAATGGCCTCGAGCAGTGTATCCATGTTTAACTCCTATCGGTTTTCCGCCGCGCCTTGCGCCCGGTCGGGATCCGTACGGTACGCCAAAATTGTAGGCGCCGGGGGATACCCAGCGCCAGATGCAATTACGAGAGTTTTTGAATCGCGCGCGCGACGCGGGCGATGGGTAGGCCCACCACGTTATAGAAGTCGCCCGAAATATCGTGCACGAGCATGCGTCCGCCTGTGCCCTGAATGCCGTAGGCGCCGGCCTTGTCCATGGGCTCACCCGAGGCGACGTAGCGCTCGATCTGTTCGTCGGTGAGCTCGTAGAACGTTACGTCGGTCACATCGACAAAGGACAGGCTCTCGGCGGCATGCGGGGCGGCCGTATCGCCTGCCTTAACGATGCAGACGCCGGTTGCGACCTGGTGCGTGCGGCCCGAAAGCTCACGGAGCATGGTGCGCGCCTCGTCCTCGGTTGCCGGCTTGCCCAGAATCTTGCCATCGAAGGTGACGATGGTGTCGGCTGCGACGGTCAGTTCGCTGGGCTCGGCATACTCGGCAGCAACGGCAGCCGCCTTGGCGCGTGCCAAGCGCTCGACAAGCGTGAGCGGGGCCTCGCCATCAAAGGGCGTTTCGTCGATATCCGCGGGAATCACGCGAATGTTGTAGCCTGCCTCGCGCATCAGCTCTACGCGGCGCGGCGATTGCGAAGCCAAAATCATAGCTGAATGCCCTCGGCGACTTTCTCGACGGCCTTGTCGCCGGCGAGCGTGCGCAACAGCTCCAATGCAAAGGGGAGTGACTGTGCCATGCCGCTGGCGGTGATGATGTTGCCGTCTTGCGTAACCTTCTCGCCGGTATAGGCGCCTTCGGGGAAGCTTTTCTCAAAGCCAGGGAAGCACGTGGCGTGGCGCCCCTCGAGCAGGTCGAGCTCGCCCAGGATAAACGGGGCGGCGCAGATGGCGGCGACGTGCTTGGTCGCGACGAACTCGCAGACCACGTCGCAGACGCGCTGATCGGCGCGCAGGTTGGTGGCACCGGGTAGGCCGCCGGGTAGCACGACGCAGTCGTACTCGTCAAAGTCGATCTCATCAAAGAGCGCATCGCAGGTCACGGGGATCTGCAGCGAGCTTACGACCTCACGCGTGGGCATGATCGAGACGAGCGTGGCACGCACGCCGCCGCGACGCATGACATCGACCATGGTCAAGCATTCAATAGTTTCAAAGCCATCGGCGGCGAGAACGGCAACGCTGGGCATGAGGGTTCCTTTCATAGGCGGCATACAATTAGCCGTCTTATACCCCGAAGACCTCCGCTTACCACGCTCGATTTCCCAATGTTTAAAATAGCCCCGTCCGAATTAGCTGCCCTCACCCATCCTCAACAATCTCAATCTGTAACATCTAGACCCACTTTTGACCCCTAACTGTTACAGATCAAGACAAACAGAAACTGCCCCGACAAAACGTCTAAATCTGTAACATCTACGGACCAAAACCGGGTCTTACTGTTACAGATCGAGACAGTCCCCAACAGCACCGCCCCGTTCGGGGAACGACCGCCACGGGTGCGGCGGGCAGAGGCTCACTTTTTTCCTCGGCTTTTCTTGACAGCACCTCTTCTGTTGTAGTATTTTCTCTCCGTCTAAAAACGCGTGGACTTTTCTGGGCGCTAGCCACCTTTTTGCCACGCAACCGAGCAGTCGGTTGCGTGGCTTTTTTCGTCTTGGCAGCAGGTACCACATGCACTGCCAGAAGACCGCACGAGCCCACCTTCCGACTGCAGGGAACAGACGCACGAGATGTGCGTCTGCAAGACAGCAGACGGAAGGGAGCCTAATGGCAGGAACAAACACAATCAAGCAACAGACCGCCGGGGCAGGAGTCACGGGCGCGGGACAGGCCAAGGCGGCGCTCCAGGTCTTTGCGGGCGGCGCCTGCTACGGCGCGATGGCCACGACCTACAAGCTCGCCTACGCCGCGGGCTTCACCTCGGCACAGGTGGTGGCGAGCCAGGCGTGGTTCGGCTGCCTCTTCTTCGCCCTCGCCACGCTCGCAGGGCACGCACTCGGGCACCGCTGGCAGCGCGTGGGCTGGAAGCTCGCCCTCAAGCTCATGGGCCTGGGAGCCCTCACCTGCCTCACCTCAATCCTCTACTGCTACGCCATGAGCGTGCTGCCCGCCCCGGTGGCGCTCACGCTCCTCTTCCAGTTCACGTGGCTGGGGCTCGTGTGGCAGACCGTCATGACGCGCCGGCCGCCGAGGCTCCTCCAAGTGGCCTCCGCCCTGGTCATCGTCTTCGGAACGGTGTTCGCCAGCGGCGTCTACAAGACCGGCATCACCGGGTACGACCCCGTGGCCCTGCTCTGCGCGCTGGGGGCGGCCGTGTCCTGCTCCCTCTTTGTCACCCTATCCGGCAAGGTCGAGGCCCCCTGCTCGTCCGAGCAGCGTGGCGTCATCGTATGCGCGGGCTCCGTGGTCATGTCGCTCACGGTGTGCCCGGACTACGTCGTCTCGGGCGTCCTCGCCCAGGGCATCCTGCCCTTTGCCGTCATCGCCGGCTTCTTTGGCATGCTCTGCCCGGTCCTGCTCTTCGGCATGGGCTCTCCGCACCTGCCCGCAGGCCTCTCCACTGTCATGGCCGCCGCGGAACTCCCCGCCGGCCTGCTCATCGCCATGATCGTCCTCGGCGAGCCGCTCGGCGTCGTCGAGTGGCTGGGCGTCGCCATCATCCTCGCCGGCGTGTGCCTGGCACAGGTCCCCTCCCTGCTTGGAGGCCAGGAGGCACGTCGCGCCGCCGCAGGACAAGCCGTCAGCTAGTCATCCCTTCACAGGCGGCCCGCGCGCATCAGGGAAAGGGCCACGGGCCCGGCGCGCGAGGCCGCAAGGACGTTATAAAGCGTCCCCCGCAGAGATGGGGGCGCCAGAGAGAAGGAGGCACCATGCCATTTCCAAAAGGGTTCCTTTGGGGAGGAGCCACCGCCGCCAACCAATGCGAGGGAGGTTATGACGAGGGCGGCCGCGGCCTTGCCAACGTCGACGTCATCCCACACGGGTCGGAGCGCAACGACGTAAGTCGCGGCCTGAGGCGCATGCTCGACTTCGAGCCCGGGTACTACTACCCGGCCCAGACGGGCATCGACTTCTACCACCACTACCGCGAGGACATAGCCCTCTTCGCGGAGATGGGCTTTAAGGTCTTTCGCCTCTCCATCGCCTGGAGCCGCATCTTCCCCAATGGCGACGAGGAGGAGCCCAACGAGGCCGGGCTCGCCTTCTACGAGGACGTGTTCCGCTGCTGCCGCGAGCACGGGATCGAGCCCCTCGTGACCATCACGCACTTCGACTGCCCCATCCATCTCGTCAAGAAGTACGGCGCCTGGCGAAACCGCACCCTCATCGAGCTCTACAAGCGGCTCGTGACGGTGCTCTTCAACCGCTACCGCGGCCTTGTGCACTGGTGGATCACGTTCAACGAGATGAACATGATCTTGCACCGTCCCTTCATGGGTGCCGGCATCGTCCTCGAGCCCGGGGAGAATGCCCGCGAGGCCGAGTACCGCGCCGCGCACAACGAGCTCGTGGCGAGCGCCTGGGCCACCAAGATCGCCCACGAGGTCGACCCGGAGAACAAGGTGGGCTGCATGCTCGCCGCGGGAAGCTACTACCCCTACTCCTGCCGCCCCGAGGACGTCCGCGCGGCGCAGGTCAAGAACCAGGAGGACCTCTTCTTCGTGGACGTGCAGGCGCGCGGGCGCTACCCCGGCTACGCGCTCAAGATGCTCGAGCGCGAGGGTATCGACGTGGGCATGACCGCCGAGGACGAGTGCATCCTTGCGGAGAACACCGTCGACTTCATCTCGTTTAGCTACTACTCCTCGCGCTGCACCGCGGGCGACCCCGATTCCGTGGGCGGCGTCGCCGAGGGCAACGCCTTCGCCGGCGTGGAGAACCCCTACGTGCGCACGAGCGACTGGGGCTGGGTCATCGACCCGCTGGGATTCCGCATCACGATCAACGACCTCTGGGACCGCTACCAGAAGCCGCTCTTTGTGGTGGAGAACGGCCTCGGCGCCTATGACGAGGTGCTTCCCGACGGCACGATCGAGGACGACTACCGTATCGCCTACCTGCGCGAGCACATCGAGGCCATGCGCGACGCCATCGAGCAGGACGGCGTCGAGATGCTCGGCTACACCACCTGGGGGCCGATCGACCTCGTGAGCGCGGGCTCCGGCGAGATGGAGAAGCGCTACGGCTTCATCTACGTGGACCGCGACAACCTGGGCAACGGCACGCTCGAGCGCAGGCGCAAGAAGAGCTTCTACTGGTACCAACAGGCCATCGCCACCAACGGAAGCGACCTGGGCTAGCCGCCCGGGCAATATCACTAAGGAGAAAATAATGGCTGAAAAATACGACGACCTGGCCAGATCCATACTCGAGAACGTAGGCGGCGCCGAGAACGTCGCCAGCGTCGCGCACTGCATCACGCGCGTGCGCTTCAAGCTCAAGGACGAGTCCCGCGCCAACACGGCCAAGATCGAGGCCCTCAAGGGCGTCATCCAGGTCATCCAGGCCAACGGCCAGTACCAGGTGGTCGTGGGTAACATCGTCGAGGACGTCTACGACGCGGTCCTGGAGGCCGGCAACTTCTCGGGCGGCGCAAGCGCCGACGACGAGCCCCAGGGCGATAAGACCGTTGCCTCCGTCGTCATCGACCTCATCTCTGGCATCTTCCAGCCCATCCTGGGACCGCTTGCCGCCGCAGGCATCATGAAGGGACTGCTTGCCCTCATCACCTACTTCGTCCCGGCCTTTGCAAACGACGGCCTCTACACGCTGCTCCTGTCTCTTATACACATCTGACGCTGCCGACGACTAGTCGAGTGTAGA
>USEK01000047.1 GCA_900553705.1 uncultured Collinsella sp. | reverse complement strand
ACGGAAAGCACATTAAGTGCTTTCCTTTGCGTGCGGAACTCGCGACGAACTAAACAGCCAGGCACGTTGTGCGCGTTCGTCATCATCCCGGTGGGTATCTGATAAAAGAAGGTGCGCCGGCTTTCGCCGGCGCTTAATAAGGGGTTTAGTTGGTGCTCATTCGTTTTGCTGCGGACTCGACGTAGCTGGCCATCTCATCGACGTCGCAGACGTCTTAGAAGCGGACGGGTTTGGATTCGAGTTCGGCGAGCTGGGTCGGGGCGACCGTGTTGGTGGCCTGCTCGAGCACGCGCATAGCCTCAAAATCGTCCTCGGGAACGTTGAGGCCCAGGGCATCGCAGCAGGCGCGCGGGAACTTGTAGGGGCTGGCGGTCGAAAGCAGCACGCGGGCCTTGGCGCCCTCGGCGGGAGCGACCTTTTCAAAGACGTGATAGCCGCAAGCGGTGTGCGGGTCGATCACGTAGTCGTTGGCGTCCCAGCAACTCTTGATGGCAGCGCGGACCTCGTCCTCGCTGGCCCAGCCGCAGCCAAAGACGCTCTGAATCTTGGCCAGCAGCTCGGCGGGCACCTCGTAGCGACCAGTCTGTGCCAGCTGCTCCATAAGGCCGGCAACGAGCTCGCAGTCGCCGTCGGACAGGAAGTAGAGCATGCGCTCGAGGTTGGAGCTGATGAGGATGTCCATCGACGGCGAAATGGTCGTGAAGAACGGGCGGTTGCGGTCGTAGACGCCGGTGGTCAGGAAGTCGGCAAGCACGTTGTTCTTGTCGCTCGCGACGATGAGCTTGGCGACGGGCAGGCCCATGCGCTTGGCGTAGTAGCCGGCCAAGATATCGCCAAAGTTGCCGGTGGGCACACAGAACTCTACGGCGTCGCCAGCCTCGATAGCGCCGGCGCGCAGCAGCTGCGCATAGGCGGCAAAGTAGTAGACAACCTGCGGTACCAGACGGCCGACATTGATAGAGTTGGCGCTCGAAAGCACCGTGCCGGCGGCTTCCAGACGCTCGGCAAGCTCCTTATCGGCAAAGATGCGCTTGACGGCGCTCTGGGCGTCGTCAAAGTTGCCGCGGATGCCGCAGACGGCGACGTTGTCGCCCTCCTGCGTGGACATCTGCAGGTTCTGGACGTGGCTGACCTTGCCCTCGGGATAAAAGACGGTGATGCCCGTGCCCGGAGCGTCGGCAAAACCGGCGAGTGCGGCCTTGCCCGTGTCGCCCGACGTGGCGGTGACGATCATGATGCGCTCAGCGCCGCCGTCCTTGGCGGAAGTGCGGGCCATGAGGCGGGGGAGCATCTGTAGGGCGACGTCCTTGAAGGCGCTTGTGGGGCCGCCAAAGAGCTCCATCACATAGGTCTGAGGGGCGTCAGCACCCGGCGCTGCGTCGAGTTTGACGAGCGGCGTAACCTCTTCACTCGCGAACGTGCCGCGGTATGCCTCGTCGACACACGCCGAAATTTCTTCGGCCGTGTAATCATTCAGTAACATTCCCAACACATCTTGAGCGATTTCAAAGTACGATTTATCTGCAAGCGAGCTGATATCGACCTGCTGGGTGCCAAGCTCGTCCGAGACAAACAAACCCCCGTCGGGAGCGATGCCGGTGCGGATTGCCACCTTACTTGAGCACGATAAAGTGCGTCCTCGTGTACTATGATAAGTTCCCATATAACACTGCTCCTCGGATGCCTTGGTCCCAATCGGTGAAACCATGGTATCAGAGCGCGCAAAATAGGTTCGCAGAGGCTTTTTAGAAAGGTAACCTCCAGCCCATGATTAAGATTGCCAAGTTTGGCGGCTCGTCGGTCGCCGACGCCGAACACTTTAAGAAGATCAAGGCCATTGTCGATGCCGACCCGGCCCGCCGTTTTGTGGTGGTTTCCGCCTGTGGTCGCCGCTTTAAGGGCGACACCAAGGTGACCGACCTGCTCTACCTGGTTAACGCGCACGTTAAGTACCACGTGTCGTGCGAGGAGCTGCTCGAGGACATCGGCCAGCGCTATTTTGATATCGCTGACGAGCTGGAGCTCACCTATCCCATCCGTGAGGAGTTCGCGGCTTTTGCCGAGCGCGCCCGCTCGGGCGGTTACTCCACCGAGGAGCTCGTGAGCCGCGGCGAGTACTTCACCGCTCGCCTGATGGCTGAGTACCTGGGCCTACCGTTCCTGGACGCCGCGACGGTTGTGGCGTTCCATCACGACGGTACGCTCAGCATGAACCGCACCTCCGAGCTGGTGCAAGAGTACGGTCAGCAGGGCGGCTTCGTTATGCCTGGCTTCTACGGCGCGACGCGCGAGGGCCAGATCAAGCTGCTCGACCGTGGCGGCGGCGACATTTCCGGCTCGATCCTGGCCAAGTGCCTAGGCGCCGACCTGTACGAGAACTGGACCGACGTTTCGGGCTTCTATTCTGCCGATCCTCGCATTGTGCCCGAGGCTCAGCCCATTGCGCGCGTTACCTACGAGGAGCTGCGCGAGCTTTCGTACATGGGCGCAAGCGTCCTGCACGAGGAAGCCGTGTTCCCCGTGCGCGAGGCAGGCATTCCGCTGGTCATCAAGAACACCAATGCGCCGCAGGACCCCGGCACCATCATTAGCGAGACGGCTGATGAAGGCGAGGCGGAGCCCATCATTACCGGCGTGACCGGCAAGCGCGGTTTTGTCGCCATCAACGTCGCCCGCGACCGCACCAAGCCCCGCGTCGGCTTTATGCGCCGTGCGCTTTCGGTGTTCGAGCGCTATGACGTTTCCGTCGAGCACATGCCCACCGGTGTCGACCGCTTTGGCGCCGTGGTGCAGGAGCGGGACGTTCACGATTCACTGTACTCGCTCGTGGGCGACATTCAGCAGGAGGTCGAGCCGCTCGAGATCGAGGTTGTCGAGGGTCTGGCACTTATCGCGACCGTCGGCCGTAACCTGCGCGGTCGTGCCGGCATCTCGGGCCACCTGTTTGGCATGCTTGGCCAGGCTGGCGTGAGCGTGCGTATGATTTCGCAGAGCTGCGACGAGATCAATATCATCATCGGTGTGGAGGAGAAGGACTTTGATCTGGCGATTCAGACCATTTACCGTGCCTTCTCCGATGAGAACGGCATTGTGAAGGTCTCCGACCTGGAGGCTCCCGCGCCGGTCGATCCCGCTCTGGCCGCACTCCACAAGTAGCTGTCATCCCGGTGATTTTTTGGGACATGTCTCATAAATCTACGGCGGGGCGTTTCGTTTCGGTTTCGTTTCGACGGGGCGGGTTTCGTGCCCGCCCCGTTCTTGTATACACTGGCAACAATAATCGGCCTGCTCGGCGTGCGGGCAAAAGCCACAACCTTTAAAGGGGGAAGCATGAAACAGTACACGGTTGCTATTTTGGGCGCGACGGGAGCCGTGGGCACCCAGATGCTCGAGTGCCTTAACGAGCAGGAGTTCCCAGTTGGTAAGCTCAAGCTGCTGGCAAGTGCACGCTCCGCGGGCAAGACCGTTGAGTTCCGCGGCGAGCAGATCGTGATTGAGGAAGCTTGCCCCGAGGCCTTTGAGGGCTGCGACATCGTGCTCGGCGCTGCCGGCGACGATATCGCCAAGGAGCTGCTGCCCGAGGCCGTCAAGCGCGGTGCCGTCGTGGTCGACAACAGCCATGCCTTCCGTATGGATCCCGAGGTACCGCTGGTCGTGCCCGAGATCAATGCCGACGATATCAAGTGGCATCACGGCCTTATCGCCAATCCCAACTGCGCGACCATCATCGGCCTGGTTCCCACGTGGCCGTTGCATCAGCTCGCCGGCGTGAAGCGCATGATCGTGTCCACGTATCAGGCAGCTTCGGGCGCCGGTGCCCCCGGTATGGCCGAGCTCGAGGCTCAGCTGGCCGCCCTGGGCAGCGGCGAGGAGATTCCCGAGCCGCGCGCGTTTGCCGCCCAGCTGGCGAGTAACCTGATTCCGCAGATTGGCGGCGTCAAGGAGGAGGGCTTTACCTCCGAGGAGATGAAGCTACAAAACGAGGGCCGCAAGATTATGCATCTGCCCGAGCTGCGCGTGAACTGCACCTGCGTGCGCGTGCCCGTGCTGCGTTCGCACTCCGAGAGCATCACGCTCGAGTTTGAGCGCGACATTACGGTGGAAGAGGCCCGTGCTGCGCTGGCTGCCGCTCCGGGCGTGAAGCTGGTTGACGACATGAGCGCCGAGGATGCACACGACCGCTTCCCCATGCCGATGGACACGTCCGACCAGGACCTGATCTGGGTCGGTCGCGTGCGTCGCGACATCTCGAACCCCGAGGCTGCGCGCGGCATCACCTTCTGGTGCTGCGGCGACCAAATCCGTAAGGGCGCGGCAACCAACGCCGTCCAGATCGCCAAGCTGCTCTGCAAGTAGGTTGACCTGTCCGGCGGGGGCCGGGCTTAGTTTTCAGAACGTCCTCGACCATGTGTGGCGCCTTGTCCTGCTCCTTCGGAGCCGCGGACAAGGCGCCACACTGGTCTGCGGAGTGTTCTGAAAACTAAGCCCGGCCCCCGCCTGCGGTGACGCTGCTGCAGGCGGCCTGCGATGGGGCCGTTGTTGGTTGAGGCCGCTGGGCTGATGTGGGGGCGCGCGGCTGTTGCGGGCTCTGGTCCCGGCGGCGGCCTCGGCGCTTTGCGCCTGCCGCCTTTTGGGACTGTGGGGCGCGGCCGGCAGCTGCGGCGCGTTGCGCCTGCTGCCTGCGGGGACTTTGGGGTCGTGCGGCAGCTGCGGCGCTGCGCGCCTGCTGCCTTGGGTGACTTTGGGGTCGATTGAGGTTGTCTGCACAATTCGCGGTATTATGTTGCGGAGTTTTGAAAGGAGCCGCTGGTGGTCACGACGACGTTTGCTTCGCCTTTGGGCGAAATCTTGCTTGCCGCTGATGGCCGCGGTCTGACGGGGCTTTGGTTTGAGGGGCAGGAGCACTTTGGCTCCACGCTTCTCAAAGAAGATCCCGAACATGTTGAAGGCGCCGATGCAGTTTCTGGTGCTGGCGGCATGTCGTCGGTGAGTCCTGCAAATGGTGCGGCGTCTTCGGTGCTTGAGCGTTCCTGGGCTTGGCTGAATGCTTATTTTGCAGGGCAGGAACCTCGGTTTACGCCTCCGTTGCATATGATTGGCACGGCGTTTCAGCGTGAAGTCTGGTACGAACTGCTTTCTATTCCGCGTGGCGAGGTCGCTACGTATGGCGAGATCGCCCAGCGTGTTGCGGCTCGACATCGTGTGCCGGGAAATGAGGCGCCTGTTGTGTCTCCCCGTGCCGTGGGGGCCGCGGTCGCGCGTAATCCCATTTCGATTATTGTGCCGTGCCATCGCGTGGTTGCCGCTGATGGGTCGCTCAACGGATATGCCGGCGGGCTTGACCGCAAGGAATGGCTGCTTCGGCTTGAGGGCGCGTACGAGGAATAGCGCCAGGGCACTTTGCATAGCCAAGACGCCGTGAAAGAACGGGACGCGCTTCCCGAATGGAGTCCCAAGCGGAAACCGTGTCCCGGAATACAGCCTCAGAGCAGGACGCCGTTTCCGGTTGAGACCACTTGCTTTGGACATCGATCTACGCCCGCTCCCGCAGGGCGTAGATCGACTCATCCATGTTGAACAGATAAGCCACAACGCAGACAATAAAGAACATCGGCAAGTTACCAAAGCCGAAGACTTCACAGCCAATCAGGATGGGCGCGAGCAGTGTATTGGTGGCGCTGCAAAAGACAGCTGCGTAGCCCAGCGCGGCGCAAAGCGCGATGGACATGCCGAGTTGAGCCTCGTTATGGCGACATCTGGATAACAGAAAGGTCCGCGTTCTTCAGAGGCAAGATAGGCAATCTTGCTTCTGAGGTAGATCTCAATTCTGTCGACCGCATCAAACATTAGCTGTCGGAGGGCTCAGTCAAATTCATACGAGCAGATGATGGTTTCGAATGTTGTGCCTTCGCGAAAGATGGTAATCCCGGACTTGCATTTGGTTTTGTAGAGAAACCAGTAGGCCGACAGTCTGTAGTAGCCGACTTCGACCAAAGCTCGCTCGAGTTCGCTTTGATCAGAGCACTTAAGACCCTTGTTTTCTGTCAATAGTGCTATCTGTTCGTTGATGGATATCCACGACTTTTGGTATTTCATTTAAGCCTCTTGATATAAAAAGAGCTGGAGTTGCGCATCGTTGAGAGGCTTTCCAGCTTTAGCAAAACAAACTTATAAGATGCGACGGGCCGCGTCAAGATAATTACCGGACGGCCTAGGAGGCGGCTGGTTGGCTAGCTTAAAACCTAGCGCGTGAAATGACGCTCCACGCTATTCAGCGCGCTTGATAGGATGACGAACCACGGTCTTAAGTTTCTCCGGTGCACATTTGCGTGGATCGGAGAGATAGATTTCGTGATGGAAACGGGTGTCTGAGAAGTCGGGGACATAGCCCTGCTCGGTCGTGTATTCATGCATAGCGCCTACGGTCGCCGGTTCGTTGTCGTAGGGCCCGGTGTGCATGCGTTGTGTTTGGCGGTCGGCCTGACCCCGTCGATGATTTCTCTGCCTCCTCGGCGCCTCATCTATAGCTGCCGTTTCCCCATATAAAACCTGCCAAAATAAACCTGTCCCTTTTTGGTAGGTGGGAAATGGGTAATACTAAAGAGTTATCCGACCAGATGGGAATTAATCGATGGCCTATATCGAATTCAAAGACGTCATCAAAGCATACGGCGAGGGCGACGCCCGCATTCATGCGCTCGACGGCGCGAGCTTTACGGTCGAGCGCGGCGAGCTCGCCATCATTCTGGGTGCTTCGGGTGCCGGCAAGACCACGGCGCTCAACATTCTGGGCGGCATGGATACGGCGACCTCCGGCACCGTTACGGTGGACGGGCGCGACGTGAGCTCCGCCAACGAGGCGCAGCTCGTGGAATACCGCCGCGCCGACGTCGGCTTTGTCTTCCAGTTCTACAATTTGGTCCCCAACCTGACGGCGCTCGAAAACGTCGAGCTCGCGGCGCAAATCTGCCCTGATTCGCTCGATGCCGAGCAAACGCTTCGCCAGGTTGGCCTGGGCGAGCGCCTCGCCAACTTCCCCGCGCAGCTTTCGGGCGGCGAGCAGCAGCGCGTGTCCATCGCCCGCGCGCTGGCCAAGAACCCCAAGCTGCTTTTGTGCGACGAGCCCACGGGTGCACTCGACTACAAAACCGGCAAGCAGATTTTGCAGCTGCTGCAGGACACCTGTCGCAAGCAAGGCATCACGGTTATTATCATCACTCACAACTCCGCGCTGGCGCCCATGGCCGATCGCCTGATCCGCTTTAAGAGTGGCCGCGTGGAGAGCGAGACAGTTCAGCAAAATCCCGTGCCTATCGAGACGATCGAGTGGTAGCGCCCATGGAGCAAGATCGCCAAAACAGCCAAAACCACGATACGGAGCACGCGGGTCGCGACCGGGAGTTCGCGACCTACCGCACCGCTCAAAGCTCAAACGATATGGTGCCGACGGTATTTCGCCGTGGCATCTACCGCACGATTCGGGGCAGTCTTAAGCGCTTTTTGTCTATCGTGGTCATCACTGCGCTTGGCGTGAGCGTGATGTGCGGCCTTAAGGCGGGCTGCGAGGATTTGTGCGATTCGGTCGACGCCTATTTTGACCAGCAGAATATCTATGACATTAACGTGCAGTCGACCTATGGTCTTACGCGTGACGATCTTGCGGCTATCCAAGAGGTCGACGGCGTCGAGACGGCCGAGGGCATCTACACCGAGACCGCCTACACCGCCGTGGGCACAACGCGCGAGCGCGTGGTCGTGCAAAGTCTCTCCAAGGAGAATATCGATCAACCGGTGCTGGTGAGCGGCGATTTGCCCGAGAGCGCCGATGAGGTCGCGGTGACTTCGAAGTTCCTGAAGGCTTCGGGCAAAAAACTCGGCGATACGGTGAGTTTTGCCGCCAATGACGCGAGTTCGTCCAACCAAAGCGCCAAGGATCAGTTTGTCGCGGGCGATTACACCATTACGGCCGAGGTCCTCGATCCTACCGACGTGAGCTCCGACTCGACAGTCAACGCCTTTCGCGCTGCTTCGGCTGCGGACTATAAGTTCTATGTGAGCGAGGATGCCGCGACATCTTCTTCCTACTCCGCAGTCCACGTGATCGTCGAGGGAGCCAAGAGCCTCAACTCCTATTCGGATGCCTACACGACAAAGATCAACGAGGTTAAAGGCAACATCGAGAAGATCCGCGAGGGGCGTGAGAAGGCGCGCGTTCAGGAGCTGACGGTCGACACGCCGGCAAGCTTGGATGCGGCCGAGCGCCAGGCGAATATGCTCTTTGGGATTGAACAGGACAACATCAATCGCATGACCGAGGGCAGCGAGGAGCGCGTCCAGGCTCAGGCAGAGTTGGACCAGCGGCGCGCCGCCGCGGACCAGCATTTTGCCGATGCCCGCGCCGAGCTTTCCGATCTGGGCGAATGCACCTGGTACATCCAGGACCGCGGTAACATCGCAAGCTACTCGAGCGTCGAGAGCGATAGCTCGTCAATTGAGGCCATCGCCACGGTTTTCCCATTTATCTTCTTTGTCGTCGCCGTGCTCATCAGCCTTACCACCGCCACGCGCATGGTCGAGGAGGAGCGCACGCTCATTGGCCTGTACAAGGCGCTCGGCTATTCACGCGGGCGCATCCTGTCCAAATACGTGGACTATGCGCTGTGGGCATGTCTGATCGGCGGCGTGCTCGGCAACATCATCGGATTTGTGGGCCTGCCGCTGTTCCTGTTTACGGTGTTCGACGACATGTACTCGCTGCCCCAGATGTTGCTCTCGTACGACATCGTGTCCTCAATCGTCTCGGTGGCGCTGTTTGCCGTGGGCGTGGTGGGCGCTACGATTATCGCCTGCCGCCACGAGATGGCCGAGACCCCAGCCTCGCTCATGCGTCCCAAGGCCCCACGCGCCGGCTCTCGCATCTTGCTTGAGCGCATCGGCTTTATCCTGTCTCTTATACACATCTGACGCTGCCGACGACT
>USEK01000046.1 GCA_900553705.1 uncultured Collinsella sp. | reverse complement strand
GATCTACACTCGACTAGTCGTCGGCAGCGTCAGATGTGTATAAGAGACAGCGCGTTTCCCGCCAGCCCGGTCATTGCGCTGTTTGGTGCCGCTGGAGGCAAGGCACAGGAGCGCCGTGAGCAGCTTCCGCGCGAGGCCGCACCATATTCTGATCTGCTGATCTTTACCAACGAGGATCCGGCTCACGAGGACCCGATGAAGGTCTGTCGCGAGCTTGCCGAGCATGTTCCCGACGATACCCCAAACAAGATCATCCTCGATCGCGAGGCTGCTGTGCACGAGGCGTTCAAGGCGGCGCGTGAGGAATACGTCAGCCCCGATGCGCCCACCATCGTCTTGCTGTTGGCAAAGGGCGACGAGGAGCTCATGCACGTGGGCGATGAGTTCGTGCCCATCGAGAGCGATCTTTCGCTTGCCAACCGTTTAATCGATGTTACCCAGTTTGACTAATGAACTGCGATGAGGGCGGCGTCCTGAGCGCGCTGCCGTTGCAAGCGCGTTTCCCCTCAAGCGGGGCGCGCCGCCTAAGACCAGAAGCCCCTTCTACGTAATGGAGTGACCATGTCCCACAATACCCTGCCGACCGTCGCTGAGCTTTCGGGCGAGATGCGCGAGCGTCTTGCCAAGGTTAAGTACGTCTTTACCGACCTGGACGCCACCATGCTCGCGCCCGGCTCGTGCGTGCTGCGCGACAACGACGGCAACCCCTCGACCAAGCTCGTCGAGGCTGTCGTGGCACTTGCCCGCGCCGGCATCCAGGTGGTTCCCACCTCGGGCCGCAACCGCACCATGATCCACGAGGATGCGCGCGTGCTCGGCCTCAACTCCTACATCGGCGAGATGGGTGGCCTGGTCATGTACGATCTCAAGGCCAACGATTGGGAGTACCTGACCGGCGATATGCCCTACGACCCCGCCTGCGGCCTCACGCCGCATCAGGTGATCGAGCAGACCGGCGTGTGCGAGAAGATTCTCGCTCGCTGGCCGCATAAGATCGAGTACCACAACGACATGTCGACTGGCTACAAGTACCGCGAGGTCACCGTCGGCATGCGCGGCGATGTGCCCGACGACGAGGTCCAGGCCATTCTTGATGAGGCCGGCTGCGGCCTGGTCTGGGCCTGCAACGGCCATCTGACCCATCTGTCCAAACCGACGACGCTCGAGCTCGAACGCGTCGAGGATGGCCGCGCGTTTAACATCAATCCCGCCGGTCTTAACAAGGGCGTTGCCATCGCACGTTTCTGTGAGCACCTGGGTATCGAGCGCGAGGAGACGCTGGCGCTCGGCGATTCCGAGTCCGACTTCTACATGGCTGACCACGTGGGCACGTTCTGCCTGGTCGAGAACGGTTTGACCAGCGCCGGCGCGCCCGAGTTCCTGGATGCCTGCGATAACGCCTACGTCACGCGCGGAAAGATTGTCGACGGCTGGGCGGCAACGGCAGAGCTGCTCGTCGCGGCCCGTTCGTAGTGCGGTCCTATCGCGCTGAGCCATATCTTTTCGAGAGAGAATCTGGTGAGGTAATGTCCGATATCGAGAATCTGGCAGGTGACACGCGCCCGATCGGTGTGTTCGACTCGGGCCTGGGCGGTCTGACGGTTGCGCGCGCAATTGCGACGGCGTTGCCGCACGAGTCCGTCTACTACTTTGGCGACACCAAGCGCTGCCCCTACGGCACCCGCACCGAGGACGAGGTGCGCACATTTGCACTGCAGGCGGGCCGTTGGCTGTCGAAGCACGACGTCAAGATCATGGTCATCGCCTGCAATACGGCGACCGCTGCGGCCTTGCGTTTGGCCCAGCAGGTGCTCGACGTCCCCGTCATCGGTGTAATCGCACCGGGCGCACGCGCGGCAATCAACAGCACCCGCACGCGCCGGGTGGGCGTGCTCGCCACCAACCTCACCATTCGCTCAGGCGCTTACACGCGTGCCATCCAGGACCTGGATGCCGGCGTCGACGTATACGGCTGCCCTGCCTCGAGCTTTGTCGAGGTCGTTGAGCACGAGCTCGCCTCGGGCGCACATCTGCAAGAGCAGTGGCTCGAGAACGAGGACATCTTTGATACGCCTGCCGTACGCGCGCTGGTCGGCGCCACGGTTGAGCCGCTGCGCGACCACGGCATCGATACCGTGGTGCTCGGCTGCACGCATTTTCCGCTGCTCGTGGGGCCTATTCGCCATGCGCTGGGTCCCGGAGTGCGCGTGGTGAGCTCCGCCGAGGAGACCACGCGCGAGCTGACCGATATTCTCACGCGCCGCGAGCAGCTGGCGGGCGACGCAGCCGAGCCGCAGCATCGTTTTGCAACGACGGCCGATAACATTGCCGAGTTTGCGGTGGCGGGCAGTTTTATCTTTGGTCAGCCGCTCAAGAGCATCGAGCATATCGATATCGACGAACTGAAATAGATATAAGGTCACCGACCAAAGGCTCACGTTCACCTTTTGCCGAAAGGATATTTCTATGGAGTACATGCAGGTCAACCGCGCCAACGGCCGCGCCGCCGATGAGCTTCGCCCCGTCAAGCTTACTCGCGGCATCATGAAGCACGCCCACGGTTCGTGCCTGGCCGAGTTTGGCGATACGCGCGTGCTGTGCGCTGCCACCATCGAGGAGGGCGTGCCGGGCTGGCGCAAGGGCGCCAAGGCCGGTTGGGTAACGGCGGAGTACGCCATGCTGCCGGCATCGACCGACAAGCGCTGCAAGCGCGAGCATGCCAACCGCAAGGGCCGCTCCATGGAAATCGAGCGCCTCATCGGTCGCAGCCTGCGCACCGTCGTCAATATGAAAGCACTCGGCGAGTACACCGTCACCGTCGACTGCGACGTGATTCAGGCAGACGGCGGCACACGAACGGCGAGCATTACCGGCGCCTGGGTGGCACTGCGCGACGCCCTTGCCATGTGGGTCGAGGCGGGTAAGCTCGAGCGCATCCCGCTCACGGGCCAGGTCGCCGCGATTTCCATGGGCGTTGTCGACGGCAACACCCTGCTCGACCTGGATTATTCCGAGGACAGTCACGCCGAGGTCGACATGAACCTTGTCGCCACCGATACCGGCGAGATGATCGAGCTCCAGGGCACTGGCGAGCAGGCGCCCTTCGACCGCAAGCGCCTCAATTCCCTGCTCGATTTGGGCGACAAGGGCATTGCCGAGCTCATCGAGCTCCAGCGCCAAGTCCTCGCCTAACCTGCCAAAAAGGGACAGGTTTATTTTGGCAGGTTTTATCTGCGGAAACGCCGATAGATAAGGTTGATGCCACATGAAAGGGGAGATGCCGACGGACCGGTCCCTTTTACGTGACTTTGCTATACGGACAAGGAGACCACTCATGGCACTTGAGAAGATCGACATCGACACCCTCGACCCGGCGGCGACCATCGTCGTGGCAACGGGCAACGCCCACAAGCTCACCGAGATCGAGACCATTTTGGGCAAGGTTATGCCCGAGGTTCGCTTTGTGGCACTCGGTCAGCTGGGCGATTTTGAGGATCCCGAGGAAAACGGCACGACGTTTTTGGAGAACGCCATCATCAAGGCGCAGGCCGCGGTAGAGGAGACGGGGCTCATGGCCATCGCCGACGATTCGGGCCTGGTTGTCGATGCCTTGGATGGCGAGCCGGGTGTGTATAGCGCGCGCTACGCGGGCGTGCACGGTGACGATGCCGCCAACAATGCCAAGCTGCTCGTGAATATGGAGGGCGTGGCCGACGAGGACCGCACTGCGCGCTTTATGAGCGTCGTCGCGCTCATCGACACGGACGGTTTGGTCACCTATGGTGAGGGCGCCTGCGAGGGCGTTATCGCACACGAGGGCCGCGGCGATCACGGCTTTGGCTACGACCCGCTGTTCCTGCCGGTCGACACGCCGGGCAAGACCATGGCCGAGCTGACGGCGGATGAGAAGAACGCCATCAGCCATCGATTCCATGCGCTCGAGCACCTATCCGCCAAACTGACGGGCGAGGAGTAGGCCGTGCGTGCGGTGGTGCAGCGCGTGCTCAACGCCGGCGTGACGGTCGACGGTGAGCGCGTGGGCAAAATTGGGCGCGGCTATCTGGTGCTGCTGGGCGTGGGCCACGGCGACACGCGCGCCGAGGCCGATAAGCTGTGGGGCAAGCTCCGGGGCTTGCGCATTAACGAGGACGAGAACGGCAAGACCAACCTGGCCCTTGCCGATGTCGACGGCGATGTTCTCGTGGTGTCGCAGTTCACGCTGTTCGCCGATTGCCGTCACGGCCGCCGCCCATCGTTTACGGATGCCGGCGCCCCCGATGTCGCCAACGAGCTCTACGAGTACTTCCTGACGCTTGTGCGCGAGGACGTCGAGCACGTAGCGCATGGCATCTTCGGTGCCGACATGAAGGTCGACCTCGTCAACGACGGCCCATTCACCATCGTCTTGGACACTGATAGTCTGTAAGTAGTCAATTTGGGACCGGGCTTTTTTAGCTACTTGCGTATGACCACAACAGGGTGCTATAGTATTAGAGTTTTGTCTATCTTAGGGGTATTATCCCCTTTTTGAATTGCACCTTCTGGAGGCCCTGTTCATGGAAGAGATGGAAGTCAATCACGTCGACGACATCCACGAGAAGCTGACCGATATGGTGGGCGATCGCGTTAAGGTGAAGGCCAACATGGGCCGCACCCGCGTCGTCGAGCGCATGGGCACCATCAAGAGCGTCCATCCGGCAGTCTTTATCGTCGAGGTCGACGAGCGCCGTGGCCGCAAGTCGCGTCAGTCCTACCAGTATATTGATGTTCTCACCGGCCAGGTCGAGCTGTTTGACCCCGAGAGCGGCGAGCACATTTTTACTCCGCTCGGCAATCAGCTCGAGGAGCACTAGCGGTGACCGATTGGTCCCTGATCCTTTCCGCGCCGGCAAAGATCAACCTCTATCTGGGGGTTCATACCGAGCGCGACGACCGCGGCTACCATAAGGTCGATTCCCTGATGGCAGCCGTCGGCCTTGTCGATACCGTGACGGTTACGCCGGCACAGGCGCTGACCGTTCAGACGATTCCGACGTCCGACTTTCCCATGCAAAAGAATACGGCGTATCGTGCTGCGCTCGCTATGGCCGAGCATTACGGTCGCGAAGCCAACGTCTGCATCACGATCGAGAAGCGCATCCCGTTGTGTGCCGGCCTGGGCGGTCCTTCGACGGATGCCGCGGCGGTCATTGTCGCCTTGGCAGAGCTGTGGGGTATCGACCGTGCCGATTCCGCGCTGGACAACATCGCGCGCGGCATTGGCGCTGACGTTCCCTTCTTTTTGCATGCCAGCCCTGCATTTTACGTGGGTGGGGGAGACGTGCTGGCAACCGAGTACCCCGCACTACCCGCGACACCCGTCGTGCTGGTCAAGCCGCGCGAGGCAAGCGTTTCAACAATTGAAGCCTATCGACGTCTTGACGAGACCCCGGCGCCTGCGGACAAGCCCGGAGCGATCGCATCTGCCCTTCACTCGGGAGATGCAGAGGCGGCCTACGCGCTCGTCCACAACAACCTGGGTGTCATTTCCGCGAAGATGGAGCCGCGGATTCAAACGGTGCTCGACTGGCTTCGTTCACAGGACGGTACCGTTGCCGTAAACGTGTGCGGTTCGGGTGCCTGCTCGTTTGCTCTCTGTGATACCGCCGCCACGGCAGTCAATCTTGCGGCAGCCGCTCAACAAAACGGCTGGTGGGCTTATGCAACGGAGCTCGTTTCCGACACGGTTCGCATTGAAGCGCCAAAGAAGTAAAAATTTCTCTGGCACACGACGGAAATCTTTGTTACTATAGTCGAGCTAACGGGTTGTGGCTCAGTTTGGTAGAGCACTGCGTTCGGGACGCAGGGGTCGCTGGTTCAAATCCAGTCAACCCGACCAGAGCATGAGGAGGGACCGCTTCTTGCGGTCCCTTTTTTTAGCTATTGTTGTGATACCGCGATACCCGCGGTATACTCATTCGAGCTTGTCTCGCTGTATTGTGGAGGTCTACATGTTTGGACTGAGGGCTCCTGAGCTCATCATTATTCTCGTTGTTGTCCTGATTATCTTTGGGCCCAAGAACCTGCCGAAGCTCGGTAAGTCCCTCGGCTCTACCGTCAAGAATATCCGCGAGGGTATGGAGGGCGACGATAAGGGCGAAACCAAGCAGGCCGAGGAGGTTGTGGTCGAGGAGTCCAAGGAGGACAAGGAGATCGCAGAGCTCGAGGCCAAGCTCGCTGCTGCCAAGCAAAAGAAGGCAGAGGACAGCGACGCGGACGCAGAGTAGTCCCATCCCTTTGGGGTGAGCACCTGACCGGCTTGCCCGCAGGCTAGCCGGTCTTTTTCGTTTTTGTTGACAGTTGATCGTTACATCATAGTTGGGGAGATATCCGTATGGACGCAAGCCAGATCGTACTGACCGCTGAGGGCCGCCAGAAGCTCGTCGAGGAGCTCGCTTGGCGTGAGGGCGATTACGCCAAGGAGATCGTCGAGGACATCAAGGAAGCCCGCGCGTTCGGCGACCTTTCGGAGAACTCCGAGTACGATGCCGCCAAGGACAAGCAGGCCCAGAATGCTGCTCGCATCGCCGAGATTCAGGCTATTCTCGCCAACGCCCAGGTTGCTGCCACCACGGGTGATCTGACCGTCTCCATCGGTTCCACCGTTTCGTTGATTGATCCCAACGGTGAGGTCATGGAGGTCACGCTTGTCGGTACCACCGAGACCAACTCGCTCGAGCACAAGATCTCCAACGAGTCTCCGGTCGGCCACGCCATCATTGGTCATGGCGAGGGCGACTCCGTCGAGGTCGTTACGCCTTCCGGCAAGACCCGCATCTACACCATCGCCAAGATCGCACGCTAGACCACGGTCCCGCGTAAAGGTATGTTTTCGCTCCCTGGGACCGAATCCTGGGGAGCGTTTTAGTTTGAGGAGCTAACTATGGCAGAAAACCAGAACGCCGCCGATCAGGCATCGACGCTCAATGACGAGCGCGCCACCCGCCTGGCCAAGCGTGCCTCCCTGTTCGAGGCGGGCCAGAACCCCTATCCCGAGCACTCCGAGATTGAGGACTACGTCGTCGACATCGAGACTAAGTATGCCGAGCTCGCCGATGGCGAGGACACCGAGGACGTCGTGAAGATCGGCGGCCGCGTGGTCGCCAAGCGCGGTCAGGGCAAGATCATGTTCATCGTCGTGCGCGATGCGACTGCCGAGATCCAGCTGTTCTGCCGCATCAACGATATGGACGAGGCCGCCTGGAACACGCTCAAGGCACTCGATCTGGGCGATATCCTGGGCGTGACCGGTGTAGTCGTGCGCACCAAGCGTGGCCAGCTTTCCGTTGCGCCCAAGAGCGCGACGCTGCTGTCCAAGGCCGTTCGCCCCCTGCCCGAGAAGTTCCACGGTCTCTCCGACAAGGAGACCCGCTATCGCCAGCGCTATGTCGACCTGATCGCCAACGACGACGTTCGCGAGACCTTCCGCAAGCGCTCGCAGATTCTCTCCACGTTCCGCCGCTTTATGGAGTCCGATGGCTACATGGAGGTCGAGACCCCCATCTTGCAGACCATCCAGGGCGGCGCTACGGCTAAGCCGTTCATCACGCACTTCAACGCGCTCGACCAGGAGTGCTACCTGCGCATTGCTACCGAGCTGCACCTCAAGCGCTGCATCGTCGGTGGCTTTGAGCGCGTGTTCGAGATCGGCCGCATCTTCCGTAACGAGGGCATGGACCTTACCCACAACCCCGAGTTCACTACGATGGAGGCCTACCGTGCCTTCTCCGACCTCGAGGGCATGAAGGCACTCGCCCAGGGTGTCATTAAGGCCGCTAACAAGGCTATCGGCAACCCCGAGGTTATTAAGTACCAGGGCCAGACCATCGACCTGTCCGGCGAGTGGGCCAGTCGCTCCATGACCGATATCGTCTCTGACGTGATTGGTAAGCCGGTCACCATCGACACGCCGGTTGAGGAGCTCGCTGCCGCCGCACATGAGAAGGGCCTGGAGATCAAGCCCGAGTGGACCGCCGGCAAGATCATCGCCGAGATCTATGACGAGCTGGGCGAGGACACCATCGTCAACCCCACCTTTGTGTGCGATTACCCCATCGAGGTTAGCCCGCTTGCCAAGCGCTTTGAGGATGACCCGCGCCTGACCCATCGCTTTGAGCTGGTCATCGCCGGCCACGAGTACGCGAACGCGTTCTCCGAGCTCAACGACCCGGTCGACCAGGCCGAGCGCTTCGCTGCCCAGATGGCCGAGAAGGCCGGCGGCGACGACGAGGCCATGGAGTACGACGAGGACTACGTGCGCGCCCTTGAGTACGGTATGCCTCCCGCGGGCGGCATTGGCATCGGTATCGATCGCGTGGTCATGCTGCTCACCAACCAGGCTTCCATCCGCGACGTGCTGCTGTTCCCGCACATGAAGCCCGAGAAGGGTTTCCAGTCCGGTGCCGCTGCTGCCAAGGCTGCCGAGGCCGGCAACACCGCGAGCCCCTTCGTCAAGCCGCTCAAGCCCACGGTTGATTATTCCAAGATTGCCGTCGAGCCGCTGTTTGAGGAGTTCGTCGACTTTGATACCTTCTCCAAGAGCGACTTCCGCGCCGTGAAGGTCAAGGCATGCGAGGCCGTCAAGAAGTCCAAGAAGCTGCTGAACTTTACGCTCGATGACGGTACCGGCACCGACCGTACCATCCTCTCCGGTATTCACGATTATTACGAGCCCGAGGACCTGGTCGGCAAGACCCTGCTCGCCATCACCAACCTGCCTCCGCGCAAGATGATGGGTATCCCCAGCTGCGGCATGCTCATCAGCGCCATCCACGAGGAGGAGGGCGAGGAGCGCCTCAACCTGATCCAGCTCGACGCCTCCATCCCTGCCGGCGCAAAGATGTACTAGGGGTTACGCGGTTCTACGAACCGCGTAACTAGTTGACGCTGCGCGCCACCCAGGGCGACAATTTGTCATTCAAAAGGCAAGGCATGACCAGAAGGTCTATGCCTTGCCT
>USEK01000045.1 GCA_900553705.1 uncultured Collinsella sp. | reverse complement strand
TACACTCGACTAGTCGTCGGCAGCGTCAGATGTGTATAAGAGACAGCTTCTATTGCGCGTGCCGCTCAAGCGCGACCTCAACGGCGACGGCATTGTGACTGCCGAGGAAGATGCCGAGGTCGACGAGCTATCACGCAAGGTGCGCCGCCGCATCATTGTGGGCACGGTAGTCTTTGCCATCCCCTGCATCGTTATGACGGCGGGTTCCATTGGCTCGGCGCAGGCCGGCGTGCAGGACGGCTACGGCGTGACCGAAACCACGCGCGAGCTTGCGGCGGTGCTGCCAGGCTTTAAGGATTACACCGTCGCCGTCGAGACCTCGGCCACCGACGGCGATGAGGAAGGCATCGTCGAGCGCGAGATTGTCGCCCATGTGACAACGAGCGAGGCGCTTGGGGCACACGACCGCCGTATCGCCCGCAAGCTCATCGACCTCAACGTGCCCGAGCTCGATCGCGTGGAATTTGATGTGGAGTAATGCGGAGCATGGAATGGCTCTCGCGCACAGGCGCAAGTCGCGGCGCGGCGCAGACGCGATACGAACACGAGCAAATAACGGGGTGCAGTTCACACTCGCGCCCCGCTCGCTGCTTTATTGCCGTGAATCAACTGTCCGGATTGACATCGCCCGACTCCACCGTAAACGCCGGATCGGTGCTCACAAGATAAAATCGGGTCACCTCAGTATTTCTAATTAGGTAAATCTGCCCCTGATTGCGTCGGCGCGATATATACGCAACGTGAACCGTGCCGAATTCTTCGCCGTTTTCCTTCTTTAATATCAGGATGTTGGGGTCATCCGTACGCTTAAACTGCCCGTCAACGCAGCTGCCGTCTTTGTCGACCAGTTGCCACCGATGGTTATCCTCTTCAAGAAAGGCCAGGGTTTCCAGACTCGTCTCGTCGTCCCGATAGTAACCGTCAATGGCAAACCCTTCGGAAGCGCATTCCTGCATATAGGACGTTTCCCGGCTTATAGCAAACAGCCCTGTAGCGCCCAGGAGCACAGCCAGGCAGACCACTGCAAGGGTTATCGAAATAGCACGGCGACCCATGTTAGACCAACCGATAGTTGTTTAACGGAGCGCGAAACATACCTGGAACCTCCGATATCAGGGGGAACGTAGCCAGCAGGCTGGCGACAACTATATGTTTCTGATATCAAACCATATGGCTGCCACTCGCGGAGGGGGCATCGGCGAACGGCGTGTTTTCATACTCCATTGGTCAAACCTAAGCGCGGCCCTACAGCTCGTACTTGTACACGCGATAGATGTACTTCTCGGCTTCCATCTCGTAGGTGGCGATGGGCAGTCCATAGCGATCGTACTCCGTAAAGGTCTTGGTCTGGCCCGATGCCACGAGCATGCTGTTCGAATTGCCGACGCGCTGCGCACTGCTGACGTAGCCCGAGAACGGCACCGCGATCTGGTCCACAAGCTCGTAGGTGCGGGCCGCCTCGTCCACTGTAAAGATGCGCCCAAACGAATGCGTGCCCTTGTTGTAGTCGGTCACCACCGCGGCGCCCAGCTGGCCCCAGTCGAACTTGGGATAGCTTTCGGCCGCACCAAAGTTGTTGTCGTACAGCAGCACCTGGTAGCGACCGGTCGTTGCCGTGTCAGAACTCGGCAGATACGTCACGCTGTGCTGGCCTGCATTGAGCGAGAAATCGCCCTGGGCTTGCAGCAGCTTGTCCTCAAAGCCCGAACCAGCCCAGAAATCGGGCGAGCCCATAAGCCAATCGACCGTGGGTGTGCCGTAGATATCGGTGAGCTTGATGACCGTCGAGGTCTCGCGCGAGCTGAGCAGGACGGCACCGCCGCCGAGCCACTGAATCGTGTTGATATGGATCCAATCCAGATCGCCGTCCGATGCCACCTTGGCGCTCGCTTTGAGATCGGGAAATATGTCGCCCAGGTCTACAACGAGAGAGACGACGCCCGTTGCTATGTCGATCTTGATGATGAGGTCCTCGACGTTAACGCGCTCGCCCTTGTCCTTTTTAGCAGCCGCGCGATCAACGTCCAAGTCGGCCTCGGAGCCGGCGTGACTCGCCAGAACCAGCAGGTTGCCATCGTCATCGAAAGCGTAATCGTGATGCAGTTCGTAGTCGCCCGTGCTCCAGACGTTTACCACCTGGCCAATGGCGTTGATCTGGACCAACTTGGTAGTCGAGACGCTCATGATCATGCTGCCGTCGCCCGGGAACAGCAGGCGATGGCTGCGGTAGCCGATGATCGGCACCTCGCCGCGAATCTGGCCGTCGTTGTCGTAGAGGTACATAAAGTCGAGCTTGGACGAGTCGTTGCCCAAGATGGTAAAGAGGCCATCGGCAAGCGGCGTATTGGACTCCCCCGCCGTGACGGCGAGGTGTTTCTCTTCCTCGCCCTTGAGCGCCGGGGCCTCAACCGTGAACGTCGAGGTTCGGCTGGCGCCGTCTTGTGCGGTACAGGTGAGGGTTACCGTGTTTTTGTGGTTGGGAATGAGGCCGATGACCTTGAACTCGTGCTCCGTCGCCGGCACGTCGCCACCGTTGGGCGTGCGGGTAAAGGCAGCCACTTTGGGGGAATCAGCGAATTTCTTACGGCCGGCAACCTCGTAGGTGACGGCTGCGGGGTCCGTCGTTGCAAAACGCACGTAGCAACTCAGGGTATCGGTGCCAAAGGGATCGGCTTTGATAAACGGGGCAGTTTCGTCGTAGCCGCCTGCAGCGTACTCGGCATCGAGTTGTTCTTTGATGGCAGCCTGTTTCTCGACGTTGTAGGTCGCGATGATCTGATTGTGGACTTTCTTCTGTTCGTCGGTGAGTCCGTCGTCCGCGTTGGATATATCGTTCGCATCGGCTCCGGCAGCAGAGCAGCCTGCAAGTCCCGCGCTCGCCAGCGCCAACGCGCCCACCGCCGTGCCCGCAAGGGCAGCACGGCGCGTGAGCGGCCAGCCGCCTTCGCTACTCGATCCCATGTCGTCACCATCGAAGAGTTCCATCGCTGCCGTTTCCTTCATATTCCAGGGCACTTGCCCAACCCTGTCCAATTATGGCTCGCAGCTTAACAAACGTCCCTTAAGGCTAGCTTAGGCTCACGGCAGCCGGAGCCGTTAGCCGCAAGACGCACAGGGGACGCAGGAATACGATGATCCGTTTTCCTCCGTCCCCGAGGGATCATTTTTTAGTACTTGAAGAAGCCCTCGCCCGAGCTTTCGCCCAGCTTGCCTTCGTCGAGCATCTGCCTGAGGACGGAGGCCATGGCCTTAAAGTTGTAGGGCATCATCATCTTTTTGAGCAGTGGGCTCACCAGGCCCGGCACCTTCTGATACTGCATGACGATGTTGTAGGCCGTCTGGATGCCCACCGTGTCGAACACGCGGAACGGACCTTTGGGCGCGCCAGTGCCGCGCGTCCATGCGAGGTCGATGCTCTTGGGGTCGCTGATGCCCGAGACATACAGGTCGAGGCCCGAAAGCAGCCACGGCACCAACATGGAGTTGAGCAGGTAGCCGTTCTTTTCCTTGTTGACGGGAAGCGCCAGCATGCGAATGTCGTTGGCAAAGTCGACGAGTTCATCGAAGTAGCGCTTGTCGGTCTGGTCCTGTGCCATGACCTCGGTCATGTTGTTCTTCCAGATAGAGTTGGCAAAGTGCAGCGACAGGTACTTCTCGGGGCGGCCGGTGTACTTGGCAAAGGTACTCGGCAGCAGCGTGGAGGAATTGGTCACGACGACGGTCTTTTGCGGGAGAACCGGGGCGAGCTTCTTGTAGAAGTCAATCTTTGCCTGGGTGTCCTCAGCCATAGACTCGATGACCAAATCGGCGTCGGCCACTGCCTTTGCAAGATCGAGCTCCAGCTTAAGTGTGGAGTAGGCGCGCTCAACGGCGGCGAGTGCCACCTCTTTGTCGAAGGGCTTGCCGCTATCGGCGATACCGGAGCACCACTCGCCCGTGCCGTCCGCCATACCCTCGATTGCCGCGATGTACTCCTCGCGCACATGATCGATCTTGGGCTGGGTGCGGCCGATGCTGCCCTCGCTGCGCAGCCAAATCGTTACATCAAAGCCGCAGTAGGCAGCCTGAAAGGCAATCTGGCTTCCCAGCACGCCGCCGCCGGCGACGCAAACGGTCTTGTAGCTCATGGGACGGTCCTCTCTTACGTAATTCCATAGATGTGTATTTATTCAACCGTAAGGAGGGTTGCACGCTGGGGGTGGGTTCTATAAACGGACGGTAATTTGCGGCGAACGGCAACACCTGTTCATTATCTCAGGGTTCCGAGGACAATTATTGGTGTCACTGAGACGTCGTTTGCGGAAGTATGCGGCAAATTCCGGAACCCTTGAGCACAACCCGGTTTTCCGCCAATAAAACCGCAGGTACAGGGCTTGGACATATCCGGTGGGCTCGGCCTATTCAGTTTTTGCCGCATACTTCCGAAATCTGAGTTCGCAAAGGATGATAGTCGGGGCGTTTGCGCAACATATGTCCAGTAAAAACGGGTGGTAGCCGGTACGGCTACCACCCGTTTGCCTCATATCCAGCCCTAAGCAGGCCGCCTACTTCTTAATGCCGCGTCCCAGGCGCTCAGCGACCGACGCCACGGCACTCTCGTCGACCGAGCCGCAGCTCACGCAGCCATCGTGGGCACGCATCTGGCCGGTGACCTCGTCCATCGCGAGCGGCGCCACCTTCTCAAGCTTAAAGCCCTTACCGGCGCGCATGTTCTCCTTGGCCACGCTGATCATGAGCTTAATGCGGTTGAGCTGGTTGACCTCGGATGCGCCGGGGTCGTAGTCCACCGCGACGATGTTGCTCTCGGGGTGCTGACGGCGCAGCTCCTTGATCACGGCCTTGCCCACCACGTGGTTGGGCAGGCACGCAAAGGGCTGCGTACAGATAATGTTGGGTGCGCCGTGGTCGATCAGGTCGAGCATCTCGGCCGTGAGCAGCCAGCCCTCGCCCATGTTGTTGCACACCGAAAGCACCGTGCGGGCCTTGTCGGCCATGGTGCCGATGCGCTCAGGCGCCTCAAAGCGGCGGGACTTTTCGAGCATCTCCTCCACCGGCGTGCGCATCCAGTCCACGAGCTTGATGAGCGCCTGCATGCCAGCGCGCGTGGTAGCGGAGCTTCCCAGCTCGTCCTTCTGCAGCTCGGCGTTGCTCATGGAGTACAGGAAAAAGTCGAGCAGACCCGGCACCACGGCCTCGCAGCCCTCGCGCTCGATGACATCGACCACGTGGTTGTTGGCTGTGGGATGGAACTTGACCAGGATCTCGCCGACCACGCCCACGCGCGGCTTGGTGCCCTCGCCCACGAGCGGCATGGTGTCGAACGCGCGGATGGCCTCGCGGCACAGCTTGGTGTAGTTGTGGCGGTTGAACTTAGGCGCCAGTTTGCGGGCGCGCGCCATGTACTCCTCGTAGAGCGCGTTGGCGGCACCGGGCGTTGCCTCGTACGGGCGGCAACGATAGAGCATCTGCATCATCACGTCACCAAAGAGCACCGCGTAGACTGCCTGCTTAAGCAGCGCCGGCGTAACCTTAAAGCCGGGGTTGTCCTCGCCGAGCGCCACGGCCGAAAGCGAAATCACCGGAATCTCGGGGTGGCCGCTCTCGCGCAGCGCCTTGCGGATGAGCGCGATGTAGTTGGTGGCGCGGCAGCCACCGCCGGTCTGGCTGATAACAACGGCCGTCTTGGACAGGTCGTACCGACCGCTCTCGATGGCCTCCATAATCTGGCCCGTCACCAGGATCGACGGGTAGCAAATGTCGTTGTTCACATAGCGCAGGCCGGCCTCGACGGCATCGTGGTCGGTCGAGGGCAGCAGCTCCAAGTTGTAGCCAGCACCGCGAAATACCTCTTTGACCAGGTCAAAGTGGATCGGCGCCATCTGCGGGCACAGGATGGTATAGCCCTCCTCGCGCATCTGCTCGGTAAAGGGCACCTTAGGCCATGCAGTCGATGCGCTCTCGCGCTGGGCCTCAAACGTGTACTTGTGGCTCGCGAACGCGGGGGCATCCATGGAGGGTGCCACCGGCGCGGCATCGCCCTGCTCGTAGGCCTCGCCCGCGGCCGTGGCCTCAGCCAGGCGCTCGGCCTCCTGGTCCTTGAGCGCCGCCATGAGCGAACGGATGCGGATGCGCGCGGCGCCCAGGTTGGACACCTCGTCGATCTTGAGCACGGTGTAGATCTTGCCGCTGGCCTCCAGGATCTCCTGCACCTGGTCGGTAGTCAGGGCATCGAGACCGCAGCCGAAAGAGTTGAGCTGAATCAGGTCCAGGTCGTTGCGCATCGTCACAAAACGGGCGACCGCGTACAGGCGGCTGTGGTACATCCACTGGTCGACGACGCGAATCGGACGCTCGGGCTTCACGAGATGCGCAAGCGAATCCTCGGTAAAGACCGCAAAGCCAAAGCTCGAGATAAGCTCGGGCAGGGCATGGTTGATCTCGGGGTCGTTGTGGTAAGGACGGCCGGCAAGCACAATGCCGTGGCCACCGTGATCCTCGACCCACTTAAGGGCCTCCTCGCCCATGGTCTGGATGTCCTCGTGGAAGCGCGCGTCGGCCTCAAAGGCAGCGTTGACGGCGGCATCGACCTCGGAGCGCGTGATCTTGGGACCGCGCACGCGACCGCGACCAGCCTCGGCATCGGCCACGCGGTCGACGGCGAGCACCTGGTACAGACGGCGCTTGAGCTCGGTCTTATCGTGATAGGGCACAAACGGGTACAGGAACTCGATGTTTTGCTCGCGGATCTCGTCGATGTTGAGTGCCAACGCCGTGGGGTAGCTCATGACGATGGGGCAGTTATAGCAGTTGCCAGCCGTCGGATCCTCCTTGCGCTCCCAGCGCACGCACGGCATCCAAATGAAGTCGACATCGCGGTCGATAAGGTTCATCACGTGGCCGTGGCTCATCTTGGCCGGATAGCACACGCTCTCGGACGGCATGGACTCGATGCCCGCCTGGTAGGTCTTTTTGCTCGACTGGTCGGACAGCTGCACGCTAAAGCCCAGGCGCGTAAAGAACGCGTGCCAGAAGGGGTAGTTCTCGTACATGTTGAGTGCGCGCGGGATGCCGACGGTGCCGCGCGGGGCCTCGTCGGGGCTCAGCACCTCGCGGTTAAAGAGCAGCTCGTTTTTCTTTTTGAAGAGGTTGGGGGCCTCGGTCTTCTGCTTTTTGTGGCCGGCGCCCTTCTCGCAGCGGTTGCCGGTAATGAAGCGCCTGCCGCCGCCAAAGTCGTTGACGGTGAGCTGGCAGTTGTTGGAGCAACGGCCGCAGCGGACGTGCTTTTGCGTCACGGTGAGGTGCGCGATGTCCTCGGCCGAAAGGATGGTCGAGGTGCCATCGGCGCCGGCGCGATCGCGGGCGAGCAGGGCAGCACCATAGGCACCCATGCAACCGGCGATGTCGGGGCGCACGGCGTGAACGCCGGTGAGCTGCTCAAACGCGCGCAGCGTGGCATCGGACATAAAAGTGCCGCCCTGAACGATCACCTGGCTGCCGATCTCCTTGGGGTCACGCAGCTTAATGACCTTGAACAGGGCATTCTTGATGACGGAATAGGACAGGCCGGCCGCGATGTCGCCCACCGTGGCGCCTTCCTTTTGCGCCTGCTTGACGCGCGAGTTCATAAAGACCGTGCAGCGGCTGCCCAGGTCGACCGGGGCCTTGGCATGGATGGCAGCGTTGGCGAACGCGCGCACGTTCATGTTCATAGACACGGCGAAACTCTCGATAAAGCTGCCGCAGCCCGACGAGCAAGCCTCGTTGAGCATGATGTGCTCGATAACGCCGTCCTTGACGCGCAGGCACTTCATGTCCTGGCCGCCAATGTCCAGAATAAACTCGACGCCGGGCAGGAATGCCTTGGCGCCGCGCAGGTGCGCGACGGTCTCGATCTCGCCGGAGTCGGCCTTGAGGGCCTCGATGAGCAGTGCCTCACCGTAGCCCGTGGTGGTCACGTGGCCGATGGTGCAGCCCGCGGGGATGTGATTGTAGAAATCGGCCATGATGACCTTGGCCGTGCCCAGGATGTCGCCGTTGTTGTTACCGTACCAGGTGTGCAGCAGCTGGCCGTCCTCGCCCACGAGCGCAGCCTTCATGGTCGTGGAACCGGCATCGATGCCGATGAACACGCGGCCGGTGTAGCCGTCGAGCTTGCCCTTGGGAACGACTTCCTGGTCGTGGCGGGTCTTGAACTCGATAAAGTCCTCGTCGGTGGCAAAGAGCGGATCCAGGCGCTCGACCTCGGCACCCTGCGTGTCACCCAGGGCATCGATGGCCTCGATGAGCTGCGGGAACGTGCTGAGTTTATTGGACTCGTGCGCCATGGCGGCGCCGCTCGCCACAAACAGGTGAGCGTTTTGGGGCACGATGCGGTGCTCCTCGTCCAGGTTGAGCGTGAGGTAGAAGCGGTGACGCAGCTCGGAGAGGTACTGTAGCGGGCCGCCCAGGAAGGCGACGTTGCCGCGAATGGGACGGCCGCACGCCAGGCCCGAGATGGTCTGGGTCACGACGGCTTGGAAGATGGAGGCGGCCACGTCCTCGGGGCGGGCGCCCTCGTTGAGCAGCGGCTGGACGTCGGTCTTGGCAAAGACGCCGCAGCGGCTGGCGATGGGATAGATGGTGGTGGCGTTGGCCGCGAGCTCGTTGAGGCCACTGGCATCGGTGTGCAGCAGGGTTGCCATCTGATCGATGAACGCGCCCGTGCCGCCAGCGCAGGTGCCGTTCATACGCTGCTCGATGCCGTTGTCGAAGTAGATGATCTTGGCGTCCTCGCCGCCCAGCTCGATAGCAACGTCGGTGGCCGGGATAAGGGTCTCGACAGCGCGCTTGCTGGCAATGACCTCCTGGACAAACTCCAGGTCGAGCCACTGGGACAGCAGCAGGCCGCCCGAGCCGGTAATGGCACAGGTCATCTGGGCCGTCGGCAGCACGGTCGCAGCGCCCTCGAACAGGTCGCGGGCGCAGGCACGGACGTCGGTGTGGTGGCGCTGGTACTTGGCGTAGACGATCTGGTTGTCATCGTTGAGCACGGCGAGCTTAACGGTGGTGGAGCCCACGTCGATGCCCAGGTGCAGGTTGCCACGAGCGTTCTCGGGGTTGAAGATCGCGCCTTCGGGGGCCTGAGCGGCGGTGGCGACTGCGGGCTCGGT
>USEK01000044.1 GCA_900553705.1 uncultured Collinsella sp. | reverse complement strand
CGAGGCCGAGCGCAAAATGGATTCTAAAAAACACCTTGCCAAATAGGAGCGTCAGGACGCAAGAAGCCCTCGCCGCACTCCACGCTATGCGCGAAGCGCGCCTTATTCCCTTCAGCTTTAATCCCAGAAGACCGAGGACGAAGGGATCCGATGGGTTTCCCTCTGAATGCACTCCGCAGCACGAAGCCCCCTTATCCGCAGCTCCGAAGGAACAGGATAAGGGGGCTTCAAGTGCGAGGACGCATTCAGAGGGAAACCCATCGGGTCCCGGTGAGAGCCACAGGCTATCGATTACCCCGTGTTCTGCAGACCTGCCGAGACGCCGGTCACAGTCGAAAGAATCAGGCTCATGTACTCGGCCTTCTTCTCCTCGGCCATCTCGTCCTGGTTCATACGCACCTCGCGAAGGGCGCGAACCTGGGCGATGGACAGGGCGTCGACATAGGGGTTACGCACGCGAACGGCGCAGCCGAGCACGCGGCGGCGCTGCAGCGGCCACTCGTCACCAACGATGGCAAGGACCCACTTACGCGTGAGCTGCATCTCGGTAAAGACCTTCTCGGACAGATCCTGGCGATCGCCCAGGTGCAGATACATCTTGGCGATGCGCTGGTCGGTCTTGGCGATCGACATCTCGATGTTGTCGATAAAGGTGCGGAAGAACGGCCACTCCTGGTAGGCAGCCTTAAGCTGGTCCAGATCGCCAAACTGCTCGCAGGCGGTACCCAGGCCGTACCAAGCGGCCAGATTGATGCGCGCCTGGCTCCAGCTGAAGATCCACGGAATGGTACGCAGGTCGTCGAGCGACTTGGCACCCAGGCCGCGCTTGGCAGGACGCGAGCCGATCGGCAGCAGACCGACCTCGGTCAACGGCGTCACGGTCGAGAACCACGGCGTAAAGTCCTCGGTGTTCAGCAGGTCCAGATAGCGCTCGTGGCTTGCGGCGTTGAGCTTCTCGGCCATATCCCAGAACTTCTGCGTGGTCTCGGTGTTGGTCTTCTCGACACTCGGGGCCGACTGCAAAAGCGTTGCGGCGGCAACGGACTCAACATGGCGCTGAGCCAGCGTGCGGTTGCCGTAACGGGCAAAGATGACCTCACCCTGCTCGGTGAGCTTAAAGAAGCAGTTGACCGAACCCTTGGGCTGAGCCAGCACGGCCTTGTTGGCCGGGCCGCCGCCACGGCCCACGGCACCGCCGCGACCGTGCATGAGTACCAGATCGATATCGTTCTTCTCGGCCCACTTGGCAATACGCTCCTGTGCGGAGTGCAGCGCGAGCATAGCCGTGGTAGGACCGGCGTCCTTGGAGGAGTCGGAATAGCCCAGCATAACCTCCATGCGGCGGTTGGTCTGGGCAAGGCGCTTCTGCACCACGGGCAGCGTGAGCATCTGGTCGAGCACGTCGACGCAGCCCTCGAGGTCCTCGAGCTGCTCGAACAGCGGGATCACATCGAGCTCGGGGACATCCTCCTCGTGTGCAAAGGACAGGTGGGCGAGCTCAAAGACGTCGGCCACATGCTGGGCGCTCTTGGTAAACGAGATGATGTAGCGGTGCGCCATCTTCTTGCCGTAGCGCTTTTGGATGGAGCCGATAGCACGGAAGGTATCGATGACTTCGCGCGTCATGGGCTGCAGGTCGCCATGGATACCGTTCTCGTGGATATCCTTGAGGGCGCGGGCATGCACCACGGAGTGCTGACGGAACTCCATCTCGACCATATGGAAGCCGAAGGACTCGACTTGCCAGATGATGGTCTGGACCGGGCCGTAGGCGGCACGGACGGCACCGCAGGCGGCCAGCGAACGCTGGACGACGCGCAGGTCATCCAGGAACTCGTCGGCGCTGTGGTACATGGTGTCGGTGATACGGCGCACGGTGGCGTTCAGACGGTCGGCCATGACGAGCATGACGGCGCGATGCGGCTCGTGCTCGGAGATCAGCTCGGCGCGGGCCGTGTACCGAGGGCTCATCTCGACCTGATGGTTCCACAGGTTAATGAGCTCGGCCGACGGCTTGCTGTAGGTGGCCTCGAGCGTGAGGTTGCGGCCGATGTGGCGGCACTTGTCCTCGAGCTTGAGCACCATGTGCGTAAAGTACTTGGCGGCGACCTCACGGCTCACCTTGGCGGTGACGTTGGGGTTACCGTCGCGGTCGGAACCGATCCAGCTGCCGGGATGGAAGAACGCCGGGCACAGCGGCGGCACAGTACCGGCCTTGTCGCCCAGCACCCAATCGTCAAAACGACGATAGATAACGGGGATAACGTCGAACAGCGTGTTATCGAAGATGTCGATGATGGTATCGGCTTCCTCGACCGGCGTGGGCTTCTTGAGCGCGATGGGGCTCGTACGCACCAGGGCGTCGATCTCCTGCAGCATATGGCGCTCGTTCTCCACCAGGTCGGAGCCGCCCAGACGCGGACGCTCCTCCAGCAGGTTGGAGATACGGCGGATCTTGCCCTCGACGGCCTTACGACGGGCCTCGGTGGGATGTGCGGTAAAGACAGGGTGGAACTCGAGCTTGTCGAGCAGCTCGTTGGCACCCTCGACACCCAGCTCATTCACCAGCTGGTGATAGGCAACAGTAAGCTCGTTGGCAGGATCGACCTCGGTATCGGTCGACGCACCGGCCTCGCGCTCGCGCAGCTGCGCCACACGGTAGTTCTCCTCCGACAGGTTTGCCAGATGGAAAAAGCTCGTAAAGGCGCGGACAATGACCTGCTGCTTATCGAGCGGCAGGCTGTCGATCAAATCGACGACCTCACGAAATGCCACGGCAGTGGGCTCGTCGGCGGTGGGCACGCCCTGCTCGTCGACGGCTTCGTCGGCAGCGCAGGTACCGGGGTTGCCGGCATTGACCACAATCTCGGCTGTCAAAATCTTGTCGAACAGGTCCGCGATCTCGGGATCATACTCGCTAAGCACACGGCGCTCCAGGCGCAAGAACAGCGCCAGATTGTCGCGCAGCTCCTCGGGGATCTCGATCTCGGCGAGACGCTCCCTGGACTCGGCATTCGAGCCGATTCGGTTAACGAGGCGGTTGACCACGGCAGCGACGCGCGCCGCGGCTTCGGGTACAGACTGGTTGCTTAGGTTCTCAGCCACGTTTCCTCCCATTCCTCCTTCTATGCACGTAACATGCGGTATTCATTATAGGCGCTTGAGAAATACTTTCGACACTGATTGCGCTTTACCACACAAAAGTATTTTCTGCATTGCAAAGGTTTTTGCCCTAAATGGTCGTATTTCTCGGTGGGCGGCATACGTAAACGGGGGCATTCCGCATAAAAGCGAAACACCCCCGTAACAATCGCTCTCCATGAGCAGGGCACGTTAGCAGGCCCGAAGCTCAAAAAGATGCGCTACAGGCGCTCGCGAACCGCCTCGACGACGTTGTCCAGATCGGCGAGCACCTCGTCATGGCTCTGCATGTCGCGCACTTTGACCTTGCCGGCGGCAAGCTCGTCGCCACCCAGGACCAAGATGAGCTTGGCGCCTACCTTATCGGCTTGCTTAAACTGGGCCTTGAGCGAACGACCCTGATAGTCGGCCTCGGTCACGATACCTGCGGCGCGAAGCTCCTGCGTAATGGCAAAGACGTTCTGACGCAGCTCCTTGCCGGCGTTGGCGACATAGACGCACGGGGCCTCATCGGCACCCAAATCGCTGCCAAAGGCCTGCAGGGCCAGCAGGGCGCGCTCAAAACCGACAGCAAAGCCGACGCCCGCCGTGGGCTTGCCACCCTCGAGCTCGACCAGGCCATCGTAGCGGCCGCCGCCGCCGATGGAGCCGACGCCGGCGCCAGGGGCCTCGACCTCAAAGACAGTACGGGTGTAGTAGTCCAGGCCGCGCACCAAGGTGGGATCCTCGACATACTCGATACCGGCGGCATCCAGATAGCGCTTGACCTGCTCGTAGTGCTCGCGGCACTCATCGCACAGGTTGTCACCCATCAGCGGAGCCTCGGCCATGATCTCGCGGCAGTGGTCGTTCTTGCAGTCGAAGGCACGCAGCGGGTTGAGCTCGGCGCGCTCGCGGCACTCATCGCACATCTCGTCGGCGTGATCGAGGATGAACTGCTTGACCTGCTCGCGATAAGCAGGACGGCACTGGGCGTCACCCATCGAGTTGATGAGCAGACGAAGCTTGGAAAGGTCGAAGCCCAGGCGCTTGTAGAACTCCATGAGCATGATGATGCACTCGGCGTCTGCCGCCGGATCGGGAGCGCCGAGCCACTCGATGCCCACCTGGTGGAACTGGCGCAGGCGGCCCTTCTGGGGACGCTCGCCGCGGAACATGGCCTCGGCGTAGTACGCCTTAAACGGCGTGGAGCCCTGGGGCACCAGGTTGTTCTCGACGACGGCGCGCACCACGCCGGCCGTGCCCTCGGGGCGAAGTGCCAGGCGCTGCTTGGGCTTGAGTTTGGTGTCGGTGCCCTCGGTAAAAACGCGCTCCAGGTTGGCACCGCTGAACACGCGGAACATTTCCTTGCGCACGACGTCGGTCGACTGGCCGATACCGTGGACAAACACGTCCACCTGCTCGATTGCGGGCGTCTCGATGGGTTTAAAACCAAACGGCTCGAACACGCCGGCCGCAATCTGCTGCATCTTTTGCCAGGCGCGCATCTCGGCGCCGATAAGGTCGCGGGTTCCCTCCGCCTTCTGTGCCTGCATGGGCAAACACCTTTCTTTTGTATCGCGTCATAGGTAACGGTCATTATACGGCACAAACGCAAACAGCGGCGGCGCGTCTGACCGAACGAGGGTATGGGGACTCGTTCGGCCAGACGCGCCGCCGCTGTTTGTGATCCCTTTTCCTCCGTCCCCTTCGGATCACGTGATCTGTTGGGGACGGAGGAAAAGGGATCATTTCGTAGGCCCGTGGCCGCCTTGGAAACCGAATGATGGTACGAGCATCCATTCGGCTTCCAAGGCGGCCACGGACAGAACGGGGCGAACAGAAAAGAGCGACGGACGTCTACTCCCCCGCCACGCTTGCGCGCAGCTTGGCGGCGATGGGCTCCGAGGCCAGCAGGAATACGAGCATGACCACAGAACACACCAGGCACACGATCCAGGTGCTCGCAAAGGAGCCCGTGGCATCGAACAGCACGCCCGAGACAATGGCGCCCACGGTGCCGCCGACCATCTCGAGCGAGGTGATGGTGCCCGTGACCTTGCCGAGGTCGGCCATGCCAAACTGCTTGGAAGCCGCGATCGTGGGCGTGATGGTGCCCATGCACGTTCCGATACCAAAGCTCACAGCGGCGACAATAGGACCGAGGTCCGTCGTCGGGAAGCACAGGGCGACGCAGGCGATAATGCACGCAACGGAGCCAAGGATATTGCCAAAGCGCAGGCCAAAGCGGTCATAGATCGCACCGAGCGAAATCTTGGCGATAACGACGGTGACCATGTAGGCCGAAAGCACAGTGCCCGCCCACATGGGATCGTGGCCGCCCGTGACGATCTTGGCGCCGTTGACGGTAACGCTCGTCATGTTGGTGACTTGGTTGGGCAAGATGGCGCCGTTAACGAGACCCATAAAGAGGAAGGCGACGACAAGCAGCCAAAACGCCGGACTCTTCTTGATACGAGACCAGCCGACGCTAACCTCGGGCGCCGTGTGCTCGTCCTTGTCGCCAGCCGTCGAGACGGACGGATCGCCCGGGTTCTCGCCGAGCGGCTTAAGGCCGATCTCGGAAGGCTTGGTGCGGAAGGAATAGGCCGTGATGGGCAGTGCCGCCACCATGCAGACGGCAGCGAGTACCAGGAACGTAGAGCGCCAGCCCACACTCACGATAAGCGAGCTCACGATCGGCGAGAGAATAGCGCCGCCAAAGCCCGAGCCCGAAAGTGCGATGGAGATGGCAAGGCCTCGCTTGGCGGTAAACCAGTTGGCGGTCACCAGGCTAATGAGCAGACGGGTCGAGGCCACAGCGAAGCAGCCCGAAACGGCAAAGAGCACGTAGACCTGCCACAGCTCACCGACAAAGCTCATGCCGGCAAGCACCGCCGAGGTAGCGATAACGGTGAGCGAGCCCAATACGCGGCCACTCACCTTATCGGCAACATGGCCGATAACGAGCGAACCCACGACGCTCACCACGGTGGAGATGGCATTGGAGATGTTGTACTGCGCAAGGGAAATGCCCAGGTCGCTGACGATGAGCGGCTGGAACAGGCTCATGCAGTTGACGAAAATCGTGTAGCACGTGGCCATGATCACGAAGCCGGAGGTCACCACGAGCCAGCCGGGGAAGAACTTACGTTGCTGGGACATACTGCTCCTTATTTAACAAACGAATAGCCGGCGCCGGGCGCCGGTAGTGCCCAAGATTGCCTTGAAAGACAAGGGCATAGGCCTTACGGCCATGCCCGCAGACTTGAAAGGCAAGGTTGGGTGCTACCGGTGGTCGGCGATGTAGCCCAAAGCGACGGCGGCATAAGCCGCGGCGCCGAGAGGAAGCTCGGCATCGTTAAAACGTGCCTTGGGATGGTGCTGGGCAAAGTGTTCGTCCGTGTCGGTTACGGCCGCGCCCACGGTAAAGTACGCACTCGGAATCTCGCTCGAGATAAGCGCAAAGTCCTCGCTCGCCATGGCATGGAAAAGCGGCAAGAAAGCCGCCTTGGGCAGCACTGCGCCCACGTAGCCAAGCGACGCCTGAGTCATATCGCTGTCGAGTACAAGCGGCGGAACATCCGAAAGCGTCTCGATGGTCGCCGGCGTACGATATGTTGTGGCAACACCGTTAACGACCTCCGCGATGCGGGTCTTGAGGTGCTCCATGAGCTCAACATCAAAGCCGCGCAGCGTTCCCTCGAGCACGCAGGTGTCGGGGATGACGTTGGCCGCCAGGCCGCCAGCGAACTTACCAACGGTAAGTGCGACTTCCTTGGCCGCCGGCACCTCGCGGGAGATAAGCTCCTGGAGCGCCAGGTGCACATGCACGCCCGCCGTGATGGGGTCGATGCAAATCTCGGGGCTGGAACCGTGGCCACCCTTGCCCTGGAGCGTGATGCGGAAACCGTACACGCCCGAAAGCGCCGGGCTCCCATAGAGCACCAGGCCAAGCGGCGACTGGCTGTTGACATGCATGGCAAAGGCCGCCTGAGGGCGCGGGTTCTGCAGCAGGCCGTCGGCGATGGCTGCGCATGCCCCCTCAAAGGTCTCCTCGCCCGGCTGGAACAGCAGTTTGACGGTGGCATTGGCGTCGACGAGCTCGGCCTCGCGAGCTTTGAGCAGGCGCGCCGCACCAAGCAGCGCCGTCGCGTGCATATCGTGACCGCAAGCATGCATGCAGCCATTGGTGGATGCAAAGGGCTCGCCAGATTCCTCGACAACGGGCAGGGCATCCATGTCGCCACGCAGCATAACGACCGTGCCGGCCTGCTCGTCCTTGCACGTGCCATTGCCCTGAGCGGCCGCGGCCGCACCGGCACCGATCAGGCCAACGACGCAGGAACCGTCGACTAGCGTGGTATGGGGGATGTCCATCTCGTCCAGACGTGCCCGGATATAGGCAGACGTCTGCGGAAGATTGTTACCGAGCTCAGGCATCTGGTGTAGATCGTGTCGCCACGCAGCGAGCTCGTCTGCAAAAGCCTGAGCTTCTGCGACAAGACCGTCACCGATAGCGGTCTGCGCCGTTGTGGTAGCCTGAGGCGCTGGTTGCGGTTGAAAATCGGACAGAGCTGGTGCCATAGATGCCCTCCAGTAACGTTTTTGCAGCACGCACTTTGATAGCGTAAAGTGCAAGGCACAACTGTAAAGGCATGACATAAAAAATGCCGCCCTGGGAGGGCGGCGCAACAAGTTGTTTACAATTGCGGGCGAGATTTTCGGCGCAAGAAATCGAAATGCGTCTCACTCAAAATAATCGACAAGAAGATGAGCGCAAAGCCGGCAAGCAGGCGCGAGGTGAGCGCCTCCCCCATCAGCAGCACCGAGAACAGCACGCCCGAGGGGGACTCCATCGAAAGAAGCAGTGAGCCCGTCGAGGCCGGGACGTGCGCCAAGCCGACGTTTTGGACGAGCAAGGCCACACACGTACAACCCACCGAAAGAAAGACCATTACACCGATAAAATCCGGCGTCCATACAGACGAGGGCGCTTGGGTCTCGAACAACAGCGACGAAATCAGGCTCAAGACGCCATTGCCCACAAACATCCAAAACGTGATGACGTTGATGTCCATCTTGCGACCGTACTTGGCGGTCACCGCCATCTGGATGGCAAAGAAGACCGCGCCGCCCAGCGTAATGGCATCGCCGGCATTGAACTCGACGCTATCGAGCGCCACCAAGCCAATGCCCGCCAGGCACAGCAACGCGGCGCCCAAGTTGTAACGGGTAAGCTTTTCGCCGCTTAGGACGTAGCTCGCAAACGGAACCAAGATGCAGTACGTGCCCGTCAAAAACGCGCTTTTGCCTGCCGTGGTCTGCGCCAGGCCGATCGTCTGCAGTCCGTATGCTCCCCACATGAGCGCACCCATGCCCAGCCCGACGATCAGGTTGCGGGCATTGAAATGAGCGATGATGCGCTTATGGAAAATGGCAAACATAACCAGTGATGCCGGAAGAAAGCGAACGTAGACCAGCTCGAACACCGGAATGGTGTCGAGCGCGCCCTTCATAGTGGTAAAGGAGTAGCCCCAGATGACCGCCACCGAAAATAGCAGAACTTTCCAGAACAGCGGCGAGCGTGCGCCGGCACCCCGGGGAATACCGCCCGCGCCCAAATCCTCACGGGCCACAGGGCTATCAGGCATGTTTTCGATTTCGTTGGCAGCGTATTGGGCCATGGAACATCCTCGCACTCAATCTGGGCGTGGTGTCCGCACGCGTATGGCTGCGTGCCGCCTCATGGTCAAATAAAAACAGGGCGCACCGGACCCCCGGTACGCCCCGTTACTGTAGCAACAACCAAGCAGCCCGTGCAATCCAGCCCGCTAAAGCGTCGGCAAAGTGAACCTCGATGCTCCGGCAATGTCAGCGAAAACGACCCTAAGCGAGCAAGGTGACGTGAAATGAAAGGGCGCTGACCTTCTGGTCGCGCCCTTGAAATTGAACGTCAGATTGCCGCTTAGGGGCGTTTGCAGCGTCGAGCCGTTACGCGGTTTGGTAAAACCGCGTAACTAGATTAATTTGGTTGACTCCAGCTTTTCGATAATCCAGTCGTTGGCCTTGATGACCGGACGGCGGAAGACGACGCCCAGTGCCAGCGACGGAATCAGATAGCTCGCCAGAATGCCTAGCTCAATCCAGTACTCCATGTGGTACGCACCGGCCATGGCGGCATGCATGGCGTTGATGCCGTGGGTGAACGGCAGGAACGGATAGATCGCCTGGAACACGGGGCCGGTCATCTCGATGGGGAACGTGCCGCCCGAACCGCCGACCTGCATGACCAGCAGCACGACGGCGAGCGCCTTGCCGATATCGCCAAACGAAACCGTAAGCGTGTAGACGATATTGGAGAACACGAGACTCGCGACCCAGCCCGCCAGCACAAACTGCAGCGGGTCGTCGCACTGGATGCCAAAGAACAGGATGTCGCCCGCACACACGAGCGTTGCCTGCAGCAGGGCCAGACCGCCAAAGAACAGGTAGCGGCCCAGGTAGATCTCGTGCAGGCGCACGGGGATGAGCTCGTTGATAAGCTCATCGTCAACCGAGACCTTCATCATGGCCGCCAGCACAATCGAGCCCACGAGACGTAGAGGAAACTCGTATGCCGTCTTCTGCTTGAAAAA
>USEK01000043.1 GCA_900553705.1 uncultured Collinsella sp. | reverse complement strand
CTCGACTAGTCGTCGGCAGCGTCAGATGTGTATAAGAGACAGGATGAGCGAAGGCACGGCCGAGGATGTCGCCGCACAGCACGACGACTTTATGGTCAGGGCGCGCGCCATGGGTATTGAGCCGCCGCTCGACCCCATCATGGGCATCATCTTCCTGCCCCTGCCGGTCATCCCGACGCTCCGCATCCGTCCCGAGGGCATGTTCGACGTCACGACCTTCACCTACGCCGACTAGTCATCGGGGACGCTCTTAAACGACTAGTCGTCGGGGACACTCTTTGACGTGTCGCCTGACGCCGCGACCGTGAGGCCTCTGGCATGTGTGAGCTATTTGCCAGGTCCTTGTAACGTTTACGCCCGCGGAGTCTTATTTGAGCTCCCTTTGGGTACGTTGGAATCGGATACACGTTCGATTCCAACAAGCCCGAAGGGAGCTTTTCTATGTTTAAACTGATTGCATCCGATATGGACGGCACACTGCTTGACGAAAACGGCCAGGTGCCTCCCGAGACCTACGAACTGATTCTGGCGCTACACGAGCATGGCGTGCATTTCGCCGCATCGTCAGGCCGTCGTTACGACCGCCTGTGCGAGTTCTTTGCACCTGTTCGCGACAAGATGGACTTTGTCGCCGCTAACGGCGCCCAGGTCTACGCCGACGGTAAGATGGTAGACCGTGAGGTGTATTCGCACCTGGCGATTCGAAGGCTCGCCCAGGCCGTCGCGACGTTTCCCAATCTGCATCTTGCGCTTTTTGATCGAACCAAGTCCTTCTTGCTCGATGACGAGTGCAAGTTCGTGCGTGAGGTCGATAAGGACCTTCCCAATGCCGAGCGCATTTGGGAGCTGCCCGATCCCAGCGTAAATATCATCAAGGCGAGTATCTTTTGCGATGACGGTGCCGTTATGGACAGCGCTTACGTACTACAGCGCGAACTCGGTCAGCTCTTTACTTTTGCGCCTTCGGGCAACGCGTGGATCGATGCCATGCAGCCCGGCGTGTCGAAGGCCTCGGGCATCGCGCAGCTCGCGGAGCATTACGGGATTGGACGCGACGAGGTCATGGCGTTTGGCGACTCGATGAACGACTACGAGATCATTCGCTTTGTCGGCACGGGCTGCGCGATGGAAAACGCGCGTCCCGCGCTCAAGGCGGTGGCCGATCGCGTGGTGGGTTGTAACCGCGACCACGCCGTCCAGCAGGAGCTCCGTCGCGTGTTGGAGAGTCTCGCTTAATCCGGCAGATGGGGACGTTCCTTTTCTGCCGGCAGTGGGGGGTGTTCCTATAGTTTTGTCAACTGGGAAATGCTCTCCGTGCGACCGAATCGCGGCATGCTGACGCCAAGCCATTAGGCCGGCGGGCTTCAGTCTGCTCGGTGCGTTTCGGCTAGGCTGCGTAAGGCACCCTGTCTCGCATGACCGCGTAGATGACCTTCAGTCTCTTTCGCGCCAGCGCCTTGAGCGCCTTGCCGTGCGACATGCCCCGCTCCCGGCACCTGGTGTAGTAGTCGCCCCATCTCCCCTCTGTCCGGGTAAGGCAGTTACATGAGAATATGAGCAGGTTCTTCAGCCTCTTGTTGCCTTGGCGCGATGCCGTCACCGAGGAGATCGAGGTCCCCGACTGGCGGTTGCGCGGCGCCAGGCCGCAGTACGACGCGAGCCTGTCGTGGCTTGGGAAGTCTTCGATGTCGATGGAGATCGCGAGCTCGGAAGCGGTTTTGGGGCCGATCCCCGGCACCGTCAGGAGGCATCGGTAGGTATCGTCGCCCTCGAGCAGGGCGGATATCTCCGCCGTGATCGCCTCGATCTCCGCCGAGTTCTCGGAGATCCTGCGCGCGAGCAGTTTCACCGCCCGGTCCTCGGCGGCGATGGCCGCCGCGTCCGGCCTTGTCGAGGAGGCCGTCGAGCGGACGAGGGTCTCGATCTTGCCGCGCGCCGCCCCGCGCGTGAGCGCCGCCGCCCTGCGGGGCCCGGCGTCGGCTACCGACCAGGCCCCGCCGAGGGATGCCATGAGCCTCAGCTGGGGACCGTCGGACAGGTCGACCAGCGCCTCGAAGGCGGGGCACGATTCCAGCAGGATGCTGCGCAGCCGGTTCTTGCTCCTGGTGTTTTCGCAGGTCAGGAAGTTTCTCTGGGCGGCCAGCGCCCTCGCCGCCGCGACCGTCGGGCCCGGGTCTCCGACCGGCAGGAGCGCGTCGGGGATGCCAAGCGCCGTCTTCGCGATGACCATTGCGTCCCGCTCGTCGGTCTTGGCGTCGCCGGCGAAGAGCCTGGCGGCCCCGTGCGCCGCGAGTCCCGGCAGGTACGCCGCCGACATCCCGGCCGCCCTGGCGCGGGCGAGCGCGAGGGCGCCTATGTTGCGCGACTGGTCGACGACCACGAGCGCATCGGGGAAGCGGCCGAACAGCGAGTCCAGGTCGTCCTCCCTGTTCGCGACGGGGGCGCTCAGCAGCACCTCGCCATCTCGAGTCGCGACGCATGCCCAGTGGGACGATTTCCCGACATCGAGCCCGATGACGGCTTCCGGCATTCTAATTGGTGCCACGGTGGTATCCTCCAATCGGTAGGCCGATCGGAACCCCTCCCCGCGACACCCACATTACCTGGCCGTGGCGCTTGCGCCCGGCAGTTTCCTATCAGTCGTCCGGAGCGGCGAGCGCCCCCGGTGGCAACACCCCCCGGGCCCTCTACGGGGCAGGGGCAGACGGCCATCCGGAGGCGCCCGATCGGCGGCCCCTCGGGGCTTGCCCGTATCGTAGGCAATGCGCCGAATGCTCGCCATCGAAATTTATCGATGGCCTATTTCAGACTGTAATGGGGACAGTCCCTGCAGCTTTTTCGCGAAGACTGTCTCCAACGACTAGTCATTCAAGAACGTCCCCAACGACTAGCCGATGACTAGGCGAGGGCGGCCATGATGGCGCGGGCGACGCCGTCGTGGTCGTTGTCGTATTCGGTGACGGCGTCGGCGGCCTCGCGGTCCTCGGGCTCGCCGTTGATCATTGCTATGCCGTGGCCCGCTGCCTGCAGCATGGGGATGTCGTTGATGTTGTCGCCGAACGCCCAGGCGTCGGCGAGACGCTCGCCCAGGTGCTCGCATAGCCACGTGAGGGCCGTTCCCTTGGTGGCGCCCTCGCCCATGACCTCGATATTCATGGCGTACGAACGCGTGACCTCAATGCCTCCGAGCGTGTCGAGCTCCGCCGCGATGGCGTCGCGATCGGCCGGGTCGTGCCAGTACATGGCGATGCGTTCGAGTGTCTCGACCTCGTCGATCTTGCTGTCGATATCCATGTCGATCGGTGTTCGTGTGCGCTTGAGCGAGGCTGCGATATGGGGGTCGCCGCCGCAGAATTCGTCCAGGCGCGTGTAGAGCGAGCAGGGGAGGAAGCACTGCCCATCCGCGAAGATATCGAAGGTCACATCGTGGCCGGCGGCGATGCGATGGATGCGATGGGCGATGCCGCAATCGAGCGGACGGCTCAATATGCGCGTGGCGTGTGAGGCGTCGGTGGGCACGTCGTCGTCGAGCTGCCAGACGCTGGCGCCGTTGGCGCAGACCGCGTAGTGTACGGCGGGGTGGGCGAGGATGGGCTCAAAGATGCCCGACAGCGGGCGCCCCGTGCAAGGCACAAACTCAATACCGCGGCGCGCGAGCTCGTCGAGCATTGCCCAGGTGGCGTCGCTCATCTGCTTATCGCTCGTCAGCAGCGTTCCATCCATATCGGAAAACACAATCATTTGTTGCGATCCTTTCTACTGGCATAAAAAGCGTGGCCGAGGGCGGTGATGCCCTGGCCACGCTTGGGTTCTATAACGGTCCGCGTCCTAGCGATCGGCGAGCGGCTTGTACTCCAGCGGCTCGATAACCGGGCGATACGCGGGACGGATGATGCGATGCGCGCAGAAGAGCTCTTCCATGCGGTGCGCCGACCAGCCGGCCATGCGGGCAACGGCGAACAGCGGCGTAAAGAGCGTCTCGGGCACGCCGAGCATCTTGTAGATAAAGCCTGTGTACAGGTCGATGTTGGCGCAGATGGGCTTGGTCATGCCGTGATCGCGCATCACTTGCGGGGCCAGGCGCTCGATGCGCTCGATGAGCGCGAACTCATCGCCCAGGTCCTTCTTGGCGGCAAGCGTGCGCGCGTAACGGCGGCACACCTCGGCGCGCGGGTCGCTCAGCGTGTAGACGGCGTGGCCCATACCGTAGATGAGGCCCGTGCCGTCGAAGGCCTGCTTGTCGAGAATCTTGCCCAGATAGGTTGCGACCTCGTCCTCGTCCTCCCAATTGGAAACATGCGCGCGGATGTCCTCGTGCATGGACACGACCTTGGCGTTGGCGCCGCCGTGGCGCGGGCCCTTGAGCGAGCCGATGGCCGCGGCGTAGGCGGAATACGGGTCGGTGGCCGAGGAGGACAGCACGCGGCAGGCAAACGTGGAGTTGTTGCCGCCGCCGTGCTCGGCATGCAGCATGAGCATCACGTCGAGCAGCATGGCTTCGTCGCGGGTGAATGCCATGCCGCCGCGAAGCACCTGCAGGATGGTCTCGGCGGTGGAGAGGCCGGGTGTGGGGTGCGGTACATGAACCTCGGAGCCGCGACGCTTGGCGACCGAGGCCATATGCGCGAAGGCGGCGATGCGGGGGAGACGGGCGAGCATGGAGATGGCGACGTCGATTTCGTGCTCGGGTGTAATGGCGTCGGGCTCGGCGTCGAAGGCGTAGAGCAGCAGCACGGCGCGCTGAAGCACATTCATGATGCTCGACGACACCGTGGTCATGGGGAACTCTTTGACGTACTCATCGCTCAGGTGCCTAAAAGCGCCCAGACGTCCGCAAAAACCGTCGAGCTCCTCTTTGTTGGGCAGCGAGCCCGTGATGAGCAGGTAGGCGACCTCTTCGTAGCCATAGCGATTCTCGGCCTGGGCGTTGTTGACCAGGTCCTCGATGCTGTAGCCGCGCAGCGTAAGCTTGCCCTGGTCGGGCACGACTTTGCCGTCGACCTTGTTGTAGCCGTGCACGTCCGAGATGCGGGTAAGGCCCGCGACCACGCCCGAGCCGTCGGCATTGCGCAGGCCGCGCTTGACGTTATGCTCTACGAACAGGCCCTCGTCGTACGGGGCGGTCGGCAGGCCGTGGTAGAGGTTTTCGCTTTCAGACGAAATCTGGCGGCTTGCTTCGTAATCCAGAACCAGTCGGCTCAAGTGGTCATCGAAGCGGTAATAGATTTTCTTGGCGTCGTAGGCCATGCGCGCTCCTCTCCGGGCCGCATCGGGGTGGCTTGCATGGACATGCGCGCGTCAGGCTATCCCCAGCGGCTTGCTCGCTACAGGCGGTACATAAAGTTAAAGACGTCCTCGCGCTGGATGGACACGTTGACGCCCGAAAGCTCGCCGGCCTCGGCCAGGGCCTTCTGCAGCTCGGCGAAGTCGAGCTTGGACTCGGCGGTATCGGCCAGCATGGTCATGGTGAAGATGTCCTCGATAATGGACTGCGTGATGTCGCGGATGTCGACGTTGGCCTCGCCCAGGACGCGGGTGACGCCGGCGACGATGCCGGGGCGGTTCTTGCCAAGGACGGTGATGACGATACGGGAGGACGAGATCTCGGCCATGGGAAACCCTTTCGCGTGATTGCGGCGCGCGCGGGGCGCTCCGCTACGGTACAGTGTTCATCATTGTACCTGTCTGGCGCAAAAAAGGCGCGCTCGCTGCGGCGTTACATGCCTGCAACATGAGCGTAAGGGGGAAGGCCGTACGGGGAAGAGCCGTCTGGCGCGTGTCCGGCTCGTGTTGGGTTGATTTCCGATCTCAGCCGAACACATTGAGCGGACAGGCCGTTCCCGCAGTCAGCCGAACGCCTCCGACGGCTGATTCCGAACTGGAAGCGGAGGGCATCCCCGCCCTTCGGTAGGGGATACCGCTCCGCGGCGCATGCCGCGGGCGGCGCCCCTATCGGACCACCGTGACCTGAGTTGGGATGCGCCCAGCACTGCCGCGTACTCGGTGAGCTAGAGCCAACTGTTCGTCTTCACGTCGCGTATGGCGATATTTCGGTCGTCCGGCTCGGTGATGCCGTAGCCGAACGCCTGGAGCGTCTCGATGGACTCCTGGATCCTCTGTTGGAACATGGGACCCGGATCGACCCTCGGCCCGAGGTGCCCGCGCCAAAGGCACGGCGTGGCGCGCAGCATGTTATGGATTTTGGAGATGGGCTCGATGTCGGCGTAGACGTTGAACGTCGCCATGGCGTCCTTGTGGCCGAGGATCGATTGGAGCGCCTTGATATCGCCGCCTTGGCGGATCCACTGCGTTGCGAACGTGTGGCGAAGGCCGTGGAACGTGATCAGCTCGTCGTTGGTGCCCATGAGGCCGTTGGTCTCCGAGAACGTCTTGAACGCCCTGCGGATATAGCTTGTCGTCGCGAAGGTCGCGCCCGGCTCCGACAGGATGTAGCAGTCCCCGATCTCGACCGCCCCGGTAAGGCCGCGCAAGCGCAGCTTTCCGCAGTCGATCTCGTGGGTCTCCTTCAGGAAGGGGGGTAGGCCGACCGGGTCGATGGGGATACCCCTGGCGTCATGGGTCTTGGTGTCCTTGATGAACGAACCCATTCCCTTCGCGTACGCCACTGAGTGTCTGATCGAGATCAGGCCCGTCTCGAAATCCACATCGCACCACCGAAGGCCGCAGACCTCGCCGATTCGCATCCCCGTGTGCAGGGCGAGTACGACCGCCCTCTAATCCTCGGCGGACCAATCGAGTCCGAACTCCTTTCGGGCATCCTCTTCGCTCATGACTTCGAGAAGGTCTCCGGGTTGGCAACGAAGGGCGAGGCATAGCTGCTCGAGTGTGTTGAAGCGAATGCCGCGAATATGCCCTTTTTTAATACGGGACAGGTTCACGGGCGTGGTTCCAATCCTTTCGGCAAGTTCGTTCGAGGAAATCTTTCGCTCGGCCATGATCTTGTCGAGGCGAACAATTACGGGCATGGCGTTTCCTTACGCAATCTCGTCGGAGTCGAGGTACAGCTCTCGGGCGTACAAGAAGAGCTGGGAAAGCATGAACAGGACGATGCCGAGAACCAGAGAGGTCCAATCGAATGATGAAGCGATCTCTTGGGCGCCGACGACCCCCTCGCCGCCAAACATCGAAACGGAGGTTTTGAGTGAGCCGGCGTAGAGGCTGGTGGCAGCTTGAACAACGAAGAGAATGCCGAGCACCTTCAAGCATGTCGCAGACCCTTTCTTGAAGGGGTCTCCGCTCTTGATCGTCCACACGAGAACGGCGCTGAGGATGGTCGTAGCGATACCGATGACGGCAGGGACCAATGTCGAGATCGCAAGGGCTGGATACGCGGGGGAGTCTGCAATTACAGGGTTGTTGAGCACTTCGATTGCTGGCTTTAAGGAGAACGCCACTTGTGCGATGGCGGTGGCGCAAAGGGTCGCAGAGGCTATCGCACATGCGATGCGGAAGGAATGAAGCCGGGGAGTGCGATTGTCGGAACTCATAATAACCTCCGAAGAATTTAAAAAACTCAGGTTACTTTTTAACAGTTTATGTTAAATTGACTTTGCCGGCAAGTAATCACAGCATGCTGCAACCGAAACCCCTCTAGATTGGAGAGGATTATGTTCAGTACTGTTAAAGTCGTGTAAGCTCTTGGTTTTCCTCGGCCTCGCTCTTTGTCTGTTGCTGCCGGGAGCCCCCGCTTTTGCGGATACCCCGATGCCTCCTTCCCAGGAGAGCAGCCAGTGTGCCCTCGTTGAGCCCCTCGGGTATACGGACGACGTCGTCGATACCTACTGGAGCTACAGCTGTCCTCGCGGCGTAAGCGGGCACAGCATCTCGATGTTCAACATCTCTTACAAGACGATCTCCTACCGAAATGGCTATCGCCGATCCGCGCATCATAGGGAATCCCGCCTCGCTGCAATGTGCTCCTGTGGTGTTCTTGGCACAACTGATAAATGGCAATTTGTCTATAGCACCTACTAGATGCGAGGAAGGGCCGAGCATTTTGTTCGGCCCCTCTGTTCCGACTGGATGAGGTTAAGGTTGGCGATGAATATGCTCAAAATCTCGAAGGCGATCTTTAGGTCGCTTCTCTCCTCCAGGTCGCTCTGTGTTGTCGTTGTTGCGTTGATGGTTCTTTGTGCTCTGCCCGTCTTCAGGAGCGCGGCTGGCATCGACGGACGGGTCGAATACCTCGAGTCGGGAATAACCCGTGTTGAGCAGGAATTGTCAGCATCCTATGCGGATGCGCTTGTGAATGCGGGGGAGGACGGTGTCTATACCTCTTCATCAAGCATGCCCGCGCTTCTGTACCCTCTTGCCGCGGGACGTCTTATCTTGGCACCGCTCTCTCCCCTACTTCCGTTTCTGCAGATATCGGATGGAGAGTACACCTATTATGACGGATCGAAGGAGTACTTGCTATGGGTCGCAACGGCCGTTGCCGTCTCGTTCCTTGCCGCGCGTCTTAACAAACGTGAAAAGCTCATCATCCAGGCACCGATGGGCGAGCTGGGTAGACTTGTTGCATCGAGCGTATGGGCGAGTGTTTTTGCAATGCTTGCCGTCCTCGCCATCAATCTTCCAGGGATAATCGCCGCGCTTGTGAAGAATGGCCCGGGCTCGCCGTTCTATCCGATAGGCTACATTCAATATGCGACTCCGGTTATCAAACCGGCTTGGCTGGTGTTCGCGCAGACGGCCATCTTGCAATTCTTGGTGGCAGCGTTCATCTCGCTTGTCGTTCACCTTGCCGTGAAGATTGCCAATAACCCTACGCTTGGAATCGTGTTCGTATGTGCCCTGATGGGGGTGACGATGGTTCCCGGGTATTACGGAAGATCCATCGCTTTACGTGAGTTCGCCCTGTTGAATCCCCTTACGTATGCGAACACTGACTTGACCGTCGGCGCCTATAGCCCGTACCCGACAACGCAGATAGTGAATCTGCCTGGACTTTGCTTCGAGCGTGGCGCGATTGCCCTCGTATGCGCAATCGGGATCGAGGTGCTGGCAATTAGCCTGCTTTGCGTTGCTGGAAAGAGCGGCTGCGCGTGCCCGATATCCCCGATTTGTCTTGAGAGAGGTTCCTTCACTGCATCGAGAACGGCAACTCGTTCGAGCGCTTGTGCCTCCGCCGTTGCATACGTAAGAACGATGGGGAAACTGCTCCTGCGTTCTCCTACCCTCGCCGTATGCGCGATTGCAATGTCGACGACGATGCTGGCCCCGGCTCTGGTCGAGATGTTTCCTGACGCTGATAACGTTTCCGCTGTTCGGTATAGGGATGGGGAGCTCCGTTCAATAGATCGGTATCTAGAGCAGAACGCTGCGAATATGGACGTCGAGGGCAAAGCGGCCCTGGAAGACATGCGGGATGCTCTTTCGGGTTTCGTGTACGCGCCTATGCCTGCGGAGGGGTTTCGAAGCCTTGCGACGTACGAGCGCGCTCGAGGTGAGCTGGGCGCGGCAGATGCGACTCTCCTGCAATCGATCGGAATCGAGCCGGAGACTCCTTCTCGTGCGGAGGCGCGCGCCCTTCTGCTTGAGTCGATCGCGAGCTTGCCGGACCCCAAGGTTTACGAGTTAAGTACGAAGATGCCCCCATTAATCCTCCTTTCGTATCTCCAGGCAGCGCTTCCCTCCTTATTTTTGCTGTTGCCCGTGGTTGTCACATCGCTCGCGTGCACCCACCTGCAGTGTCGTTCCCTTCTGGTTCTCCAGATCCCCGCAACAGCGCATGTGCGTTTTCTGACGGCTGTTGCGCTGGCTCTCCTGCTTGGCTTGGTGCTGCTTTTGGTGTCGATGGTTCCCGCTGTCGTTGTGTCCGTGATTAAGAACGGTGCGGGTGGATCGGAGTATCCCGTCGCGCTCATTCGGGCGGGAGCTTCGACAACGTCCATGGTGGGGGAGGCGGTGTTGTGCAGTATTCCGTTGCTGGTCATGGCATACGGCGTGATTTCCGTCGTCGCTGCGTTGACAGCAGCGATTAGCCGCAACCCCGTTGTCACCGGAATGGTTTGCGCGGTTCTCTTGGTGTTGGGTTCGTTGAGCGCTCATGTTGAAAGCGTGGGCATGGG
>USEK01000042.1 GCA_900553705.1 uncultured Collinsella sp. | reverse complement strand
CATACGAGCTTCCTCTACGTCTCGTGGGCTCGGAGATGTGTATAAGAGACAGCGGCGGCACCGAGACGCGCATTACCTGGGAAGTTCAGGCCGATGCCGACGAGGAGCTGAGCGGTCTTTCCTTGACGTTTGTCGACGGCACGACGTTTGGTACCGATGACACGCGATTGACGATGCTCTCGGGCGAGGACCTCATGGATCGTACGCCCATGAAGCCCACGTGCAAGGCTGACGGCCAGACGCTCAAGATTGACTTTGGCGAGACGGCGCCTGCCGGCGGCTTTTTCCGTGTCGAGGTTTACGGCGTGACCTTCCCCGTCGAGGGCGGCGATGAGGCCTTTAGCGGCACCTATACGCTCGCCGACGGGTCGACCAAGAAGATCTCCAAGATTCCGTCGGTGGAGATCAAGGGCGTGACGGCCTTCGATAACTTCCTGGCTGACCTTAAAGAGCAGCCGTGGGTCGAGGCGTGGAACTCCAATATGTTCCTGCGCCTGTTCCTGAACCCGGTCATTTTGGTCCAGAGCCTGCCGATCGTCTTCAAGGGCTTCCTTATGTCGCTCTCGATCGTGCTTGTGGCGTTTCCGCTGGCAATTCCCTTCGGTTTTGCCCTGTCGCTCATGCGCATCTCTAAGTCGCGCATCCTGCGCTGTCTTGCCGGCATCTATGTGAATATCATTCGCGGTACGCCGGCGTTCCTGCAGATCTATATCGCGTTTTTCGGTCTGCCGCTGGCCGGTGTCAAAGTGGACGACTATGTGCTGGGTGTTATCGTCATGGCCATGAACTCGTCTGCGTACTTGTGCGAGATCTTCCGTGCCGGTATTCAGTCGATCCCCAAGGGCCAAAACGAGGCTGCTCGCTCGCTGGGCATGAATGCCTTCCAGACGCTGCTCTATGTCATGATTCCGCAGACGTTCCGCAATGTCCTGCCTACGCTGACCAGCGAGTTTATCTTGCTCTACAAGGACACGTCGCTGCTTGCCGCCGTGGGTGTCGTTGAGATCGTCATGAACGCCCGCACCATCGTGGCCACGACGGGCTCCATCACGCCGTATGTGGTTGCCGCTCTGTTCTATCTGGTCATTACCCTGCCGCTTGCGCGCTTGGTGAGCGGTCTTGAGGCGAGACTTCTGGGGACGGCCGAAACCAAAAAGAAGCGTCCCACCAAGAGCGCCGGACAGGTTGTCGCGACGCCCGCCGATCATATCGCCGGTCTGTAAGGAGGTCCTGTCATGAGTGAAACGAATTCCAACGAGGTCGTTGTCAGCATCAAGAACCTCCAAAAGGCTTTTGGCGATAACGTGGTTCTGCGTGATATCGATCTGGACGTGCACAAGGGTGAGGTCGTTGTGGTCCTGGGCCCCTCGGGCTCGGGCAAGTCGACGATGCTTCGCTGCATCAATCGCCTGGAGCATCCCACGAGCGGCTCGATTGTCGTTGAGGGCGTGGATGTGTGTGCCAAGGGCGTCGACCTCAATAAGGTACGTACGCACTTGGGCATGGTGTTTCAGCAGTTCAACCTGTTCCCGCACCTGTCGGTCAAAAAGAACGTCATGCTTGCGCAGCAAAAGGTGCTCAAGCGCAGTAAGGAAGAGGCCGAGAAGATCGCCATCGAGGAGCTGACCAAGGTCGGCCTGGCCGAGCGCATTGATTTTATGCCGAGTCAGCTTTCGGGCGGCCAGCAGCAGCGCGTCGCCATCGCCCGCGCCCTGTCGATGAACCCGCACGTGATGCTCTTTGACGAGGCCACGTCGGCGCTCGACCCCGAGCTCGTCCGCGATGTATTGGGCGTCATGCGCGACCTAGCACGTGACGGTATGACTATGATCGTGGTAACGCATGAGATGGGCTTTGCCCGCGATGTCGCCGACCGCGTCGTCTTTATGGACGGCGGCGTCATTGTGGAAGAGGGTACGCCGAGCGAGGTCTTCGACCACCCCAAGAGCGAACGCACCAAGGCGTTTTTGGGCAATATCTCGTAGCGGCGCGTCGAAGTTGTCGATATAACAAATGGGGACCGGATAGTATCCGGTCCCCGTTTTTGTTTGGGTATGAGCGACTGTTGTTGTGCGGTACTCGGCTGTCAGTTGCCTTGCGACTTTCTGACGGCTTCGTTAGGCCAGCTCCGCTCCCAGGGCCTTGCAGGCCGCTTCGCCCTCATCGTCGGGGGCGTCGTAGCAAATGACGGAATCGACGACGTTGACGCCTGCCTCGTCGGCATCGGCCTTCCAGTTGTCCATCCACTCGCCCTCGGCCCACGAATAGGAGCCAAAGAGGACGACCTTCTTGTCGCCGAGAGTCTCCTTGACCTCGTCCCACATAGGCTGGAACTCGTCATACTCAAGCTCCTCGGAACCCATGGCGGGGCAGCCGAAGGCAATGGCGTCATAGCTGGCGGCCTTGTCTGCGGAGAAGTCGGCGCAGGAGATGACCTCTGCCTCGGCGCCGGCACCGGTTGCGCCCTCGGCAACGAAGTTTGCCATGGCCTCGGTGTTGCCTGTACCGCTCCAGTAGACGACTGCGATCTTGCTCATATGTCTTCCTTTCGGTTGTGCGGCGTGCGGCCGCGTTTTGTATGCTCTATCGGGTTGCCTGGACAAGTTGTCCCAGGGTGCAGCCCTGTTGATAGATGTAGGTAAGGTATTGCGTGCATGTGCGATAGGAATCGAAGGTCGTGAGCGCCTGCTCAACGTTTGTGTATACCTTCCATGCGCCAAAGACCTTATAGTTTTCGCCGTGCTGGACGATAAACTGATGGACATCTTCGTAGGGATAGCCCAAAAAATAGCCAATTTCGTGGGGGAACTCGCACATGCACCCCGTATCGCAGTGCCTATTTCGCGCGAGTGCGCAGACGCTGCCGTCATAGGCGCTTTCTGCGGCATTGCTGCTTGCCAGCGTGATGCGCGCGGCGAGATGCACCAGTGATGCGGGCAGGTTGTGGACATCGTAACCTTCGGCGGCAAGCGCCGTCGTGGCGCGGGGGTCGGAGAGGTATCGCATGAGGTCCGCAGGGCGGTACACATAGATGAGCGCTCCGCAGGGGCGCCAGACCAAAACGCTCATATGGATCCCGAGTGGCTGGAGCTCGCGGTTGCATTGGGCTATGACGGCGAGCAGGCGAGAGCGTCGCCCTTCGATATGGGCGGCGCCGGGTTTTCCGTTTTGGTTGGCGTAAACGCCGGGATAGGTAAAGAGCGATGCCGGCTTGATACCTGCGAGCGTAGGGGAGCAGTTGCGCACGACAGCCGTTTGGTATGTTGGGATGTCAATGGTTCGAGTCACGATGCCCCTTTCGGGTCCTCAGTTGTTAGCCTAGGAAAACTTATACACGAAAGTAAGCCATGGTCAACAAAAAAGTTTGAAGAGGGAAACTAATTGACCGAACAGACATGATTTTGGGTTAAGATGGGGACACCCCATGGGGGTATCTAGATAGGGCTACTTGAAAGGGGAACGCATGAGTGACTTGCTCAGCCCTGCGAATCTCATCGTGCTGGCCGTCATTGCCGTCGGCATGTTTTTTGGACTGCGTCGCATTGCCGCTTCGACACATGGGAAGAGTTGTTGCAGCGATGGTGCGAGCGGCAAGAAGGCCAAAAAGGTTGTTGTGGTGGATACCGATGCGTCACACTATCCCTATAGCGATGAGCTGCTCATCGGCGGCATGAGCTGTGACGGCTGCGCTCAGAACGTAGCCAATGCCCTCAATGCACTGGATGGCGTGTGGGCAACGGTGACGTATGCGGACCACACGGCACGCGTGCGCTCTAAGCAGCCGGTTGATCGTGATGTCCTCGAGACGGCCGTGAAAGACGCGGGCTACTACGTCATGACGCTGTAAGCGTCGCTCTGGATGCGCTTCCTTGGCTAGGCTCGTCCGCGCAGTTCGATGTCTTGGATGCCGTCGAAGTCGATGGCGATGTCTCGGAGCTTGAGGAGCTTGAAGGCGGGGAGCGCCTCGTCGAGGATGCCGGTGCGGCTGCGATAGCCGTATGTATCGTAATAGGTGACACGAACCAAGTCGCCACGTTTGAGACCCTCGAGTTTTTTAGAAAGCACGAGGGCTTTTTCTTCCGTGAGCTCACGTTTTGGCTCGATGGTGATTTCCTGCTTGCGCACGAGTTCGTAGTATCCCGTGAGGGCGGCAAAGGGCATAAACTGTGCGGCGCGGTTGGCGCGCACGGCACCGTTGGCAGTGAGGTTGGGGTCGGCGGCGCGGCGTCTGCCCTCGGGGTCCGCCAAGCGCTCGAAGGCGGTCGGCGGGCGCACGGGCTGTTGTTTGGGTTTAGGCACGGTGTCCTCCAACTTGTTCGTTGCGTTCGCGCGCGGTGGCGCCGGCGGTAAAGCTTAATCCCTTGACGAGCGCGTTCTTGCCGTACTTGCCTTTCACGGCCAGGACGGTGCGCGCCAGGTCGCGCTCGCGCTCATCGGCCTCGATATCGCTGAATAGATCGATGGTGGCAAATTCCTCGGGCATGAGGTTGCCAAATCCCAGGTTGATGCGCTTGACCGGTCGTTTGGGATCGACAGTCTGCGCCCAGAGCTCATCGAAATAGCCCATGATCTTCTTAAACGAATTGGTACGCTCGCTCAGCTTTCGCGAGGCGTTAGAGTGCGCAAAGAGTGCGGCATAGCCACCGCGCGGTTTGCCGCCATGCTCTCCCACAAAGATGCCATCGATTGCCTGCGCTTCGCGCACCAGGCGACGCCGTTCGTCATCGCGCTGGACGGGCTTGGGCGCACGGGGCGCGAGCTCGGGGCCGGCGGTTGCGGTGGGTTCGATACTCGATGTGCTCGAGCGCAGGTGCCCGCATCCGTCCACATACTGCGCTGTACCGCTGGCGTCGAGGCGGCGTATGTCGGCGCGTTCGCTCGCGTAGCCCACAAAGAGCGAGATGCTGTCGCAGACCACGTGCTTATCGACCAAGTCTAAAACGGCGTTGTCGACCATCTCGCGCAAGACGGTATAGGCCTGTTCGTAGGCATAACCCTTCGAGAGCACCTGTCCTGTGGTGGTCGAAGTTGCTTGCGGGCGATAGGCTTGGATATCGGCGATGGTTGTCGGCTCGCGCCCGAAGGCATGGTCGATGAGATATTCGGCATTGACGCCGAGCTCGTCGTAAAGCAGGTTTTCGTCGAGCGCCGCGACGCCCATCAGATCGTAGACGCCGTATTTCTCGAGGCGGGCTGCCACGCCGGGACCGATGCCCCAGATATCGGTGATGGGACGATGGGGCCAGATCTCCTTGCGAAAGGTCTCGTCGTCGAGTATGCCGATGCGGCTGGGTACGTGCTTGGCGGTAATGTCGAGCGCTACCTTGGCCTGGAATAGGTTGGGGCCGATGCCGACCGTCGCCGTGATGCCGGTGCGCGCGAGGACCTCGTCGCGCAGCGTGCAGGCGAACCCTTCCGCATCTGTGTGATAGAGGTCCAGATAGGGCGTCACGTCGATAAAGCATTCATCGATTGAATAGACGTGAATGTCTTGCGGACTTACGTATTCCAGATAGATGCCGTAGATTTGCGCCGACACCTCCATATAGTGCTGCATGCGCGGTACGGCCGTGATGTAGTCGATACCATCGGGAATCTCGAATAGGCGGCAGCGATTGTGAATCCCTAAGTCCTTCATGGCCTGCGTGATGGCGAGGCAGATGGTCGTGCGCCCGCGCGATTCGTCGGCAACGACCAGGTTGGTGGTGAGCGGATCGAGCCCACGGTCGACGCACTCGACGCTGGCATAAAACGTCTTGAGGTCGATGCAGATATAGGTGTGCTGCTCGTGCGCCATCCGTGTCCTTTCATCAAACACATGTTCTTATCGAATACCTGTTCGATAATACCCGCTCGTCCGGACGTCGTCAAAACCTGTCAAAAAGGGACTGGTTTGTTTTGGTAGGTATGGTCGTGCGGTTGGATCGGGTTTTAACGCAGCTCTAAAGAGTGCGAAACAGCTCGGAAAACCTCGCTTCGTAGCATGAGCCTAACGATTGATACCGCCTATACGCACGGAAGGGTTGTGGAAAAGATGGTCAATTATGGGTTTGGTATGCCGACGCGCCTTGTTGCGGATGGAGACGTGGCTCGCTGGTGCGGACGATTGGTCGCTCACTACGGTGGCACCAAGGCGCTGGTCGTGTTGGGCGGTGACAAACATACGCACGATGAGCTCGTCTCGGCGGCGCTCGGCTCGCTTGATCGAGCTCTACTCGAACGCGTGCTTTTTCGCTGCGGCTTGGTCGGGGGCGATGGGGGAGACGATTTGGTCGATGAGGCCGTAGCCCTGGCGACCGACGAAGGCGTGGACTTTGTCCTGGCGATTGGCGATGCCGATACTGCCGGCTTTGCGCGCGAGCTCGCGCGTCGCATGGCGGCGCTCGATGCCGGCGAAGACGGCTTTGTGCCTTATGGATGCATTGTCTCGGAGGGCAAGGTGCCTGCTGTCGTGGGCACCGGCGAGGTTCCCGTTTTTGCCATTATCGCGCCCGAACTGCTGGAGGGCATCGGGTCTCCTCTGCGTGAGTTACTCGGTAGCGTCTGCGCCGCGGCCTAATATTTGCCATAAAAGGACGGGTTATTTTTGGTTGGTAAAGCGTTTGACCTGCCAAAATAAGCCTGTCCCTTTTTGATCGGTTGCCGTTTGGGGGCCGATTGGCAACGCTCGCTGATTGTAGTCTTGACCTGCGCTAGAATAGTGGCATCTGAATGTCCGGGCGCATGGAGGCGTGCGCCCGTATGCTGAGGAGGACTCTATGGCAACTGTTGCCGCACCTATCGATGCTACGTCGACTGCCGCTTGGAAGGCACTCGAGGCTCATCAGGAGAAGCTCGAGGCCGATGGTATCGACCTCAAGGCCTGGTTCGCTGCCGATGCCGAGCGCGTGAACAAGCTGAGCTTTGACGCCGGTGACCTGCACTTCGATCTGTCGAAGAACCTGGTGACCGATGAGACCGTCAAGCTGCTGTGCGATCTTGCCCGCGAGGTGAAGCTCGAGGAGCGCCGCGACGCCATGTTCTCCGGCGAGCACATTAACACCACCGAGGACCGCGCCGTCCTGCACACCGCGCTTCGCCGCCCCGCAACCGAGAGGGGCCAGCTCATCGTCGACGGCCAGGATGTCGTCGCCGACGTGCACGAGGTCCTCGACCGCATGTATGCCTTCGCCGAGCGCGTGCGCTCCGGTGAGTGGAAGGGTGTTACCGGCAAGAAGATCGAGCACCTGGTGTCCATCGGCATCGGCGGCTCCGATCTGGGCCCGGTCATGGCTTACGAGGCTCTGCGTCCCTATGCTGACGCCGGTATCGACTGCCGCTATATCTCCAACATCGACCCCAACGACCAGGCCGAGAAGCTTAAGGGCCTGGATCCCGAGACCACGCTCGTGATCATCGTCTCCAAGACCTTCACCACGCTCGAGACCCTCACCAACGCCCGCGAGGTCAAGACCTGGATGCTCGAGCAGCTCAAGGCCCAGGGCGCCATCGACGGCTCCGATGAGCAGAACGCCGAGGCCGTGGCAAAGCACTTCGTCGCCGTCTCCACCGCACTCGAGAAGGTCGAGGCCTTCGGTATCGACCCCGCCAACGCCTTCGGCTTCTGGAACTGGGTCGGCGGCCGCTACTCCGTCGACTCCGCCGTGGGCCTGTCGCTGATCGTCGTGCTCGGTCCCGAGCGCTTCCAGCAGTTCCTCGAGGGCTTCCACGCTATCGACGAGTACTTCTGCAACACGCCGCTCGAGAACAATGCCGTTGCGCTGATGGGCCTGCTCAACGTCTGGTACGTCAACTTCTTCGGTTCCAAGAGCCACGCCGTGCTGCCGTACTGCCAGTACCTGCATCGTTTCCCGGCCTACCTGCAGCAGCTCACCATGGAGTCCAACGGCAAGCATGTCCGCTGGGACGGCAGCGCCGTGACCTCCGACACCGGTGAGATCTTCTGGGGCGAGCCCGGCACCAACGGTCAGCACGCCTTCTACCAGCTGCTGCACCAGGGCACCGTGGTGGTCCCGGCCGATTTCATTGCCTTCGCCAATACCGCCAACCCTGCGACCGACAGCGGCCAGGACGTGCACGAGCTGTTCCTGGGCAACTTCCTGGCCCAGACCAAGGCGCTCGCCTTTGGTAAGACGGCCGATGAGGTGCGCGCCGAGGGCACGCCCGAGCAGATCGTCCCGGCCCGCTGCTTTGAGGGCAACCGTCCGACGACCTCGATCTTTGGCGACACGTTGACCCCGTTCGCACTCGGCGAGCTCATCGCCCTGTACGAGCACATCACGTTTGTCGAGGGCACGGTCTGGGGCATCGACTCCTACGACCAGTGGGGCGTCGAGCTGGGCAAGCAGCTTGCCAAGCAGATCACTCCAGCCTTCCATGACGACGCCGCCAAGGCCGAGCAGGACGCTTCGACCCAGGCGCTCATCGAGTTCTACCGCGCTCACCGCAAGTAGTCGCTGCTGTTAACGCATCGCGCCTTATAGTCAGGGGCCCGTATCCCATCGGATGCGGGCCCCTTTGCTTTGCCGTGGCCCCGGGGCGCACGGCCTTTAAGGATCTTCGCCGGAGCGTCGCGTGCTGCGAGGGCCCTGCGTCTAGAGCTCGGCCTCCGCATGGCCTCGCTGCGCCTCGGGCAGCTCCCCGTAGAGCGGATGGTCTTCGAGCCTAAAGCGCTCGACCTGTTCGGGAGTGCAGCCGCGCACAAAGAGCCACGAGCGATCGATCGGCGTCGCCATGAGCGTGCTGGGCAGCGCGTCGGCGCGGTCGGAAAACACCCGGGCACTCTCGGGATCCTGGAACGCCAGCACCAGATGCGTGTCGCAGTTGCCCATGATGGAGCGTGCGCGTGCCTCGCCATAGAGCGCATCGAGCTGGTTGGTCGACTGCAGCAGCAGCGTTGCCCAGATGTTGCGGCTTCGGATAATCGAGAGCACGTTGTCGATCTGGGGGATCTGCAGATTTGCGAAGTCATCGAGCATAAAGCGCACGGGCACGGGCAGGCTGCCGTCGGGCTGCCTATCGGCCTCACGAATGAGGCCCATAAACGCCTGCGAAATAAAGAGGCCGGTCAGCGGATCGAGATTGCGGTCAATATCGCTCACGGTTACAAACAGGGCGCAGGGGGTGTGTCCCATGGAAGCGAAGTCCGCCTGATGGCACTCACGATAGAGCTGTGCCGCACCGTCGAATCCCAGACACATGACCTTTTCGGCAAGGATGCCGACGATGCTCGCGTGCATGCGCTCGGCATTTTGCGTAATGGCGTAGCGCCGCCATAGCGAGAGGGCATAGCTTTGGGGGTCGGTCGTGATCAGGTCGTCAAACAATCGACCTGTGGCACCGTCCTGCAGGTGCTCGATCAGCTTGATGACCGAGCTGATCGTCTGCTCGTCGGCGGGTAGCTGTTCGGTGACGTAGGCGATAAGACACGACAGCAGGTTTGCCGCCGCATGATCCCAAAAAGGCTGGTTGTTGTCCTCGATGGGGCAGATGGCCTTTGCCACCGAGAGGATGTCCTGCTGGTTGGGCCTGCCGTCCGCCTTGCGGCGAATGTGCCTCAGGGGGTTGTAGCCGCAGCGCTCGATGCCGGGCGCAAGGGCCGGGACGGTGTTGAGGTCGGCGAAGTTGAGACATTGCACGCGGTAACCGTGGGCTGCCAGCACGGGTCCCACTTCGCGACAGAGCGTGCCTTTGGTGTCGAGCACGATGTAGCTTGCGTTCATTTGCAGCAGGTTGGGCTTGAGGACGTTTCGGGTCTTGCCGGCTCCCGAGGGGCCGATCACAAGTGCATTGTTGTTGAGTCCCGTTTGGCGGGTGTCGCAGGAAAGCGTTCGATCCTTGGCGAGGATGGTGGACGATGCGGACTCAGATGCGGCGAGACGGCTGGCGAGGTTAGACATGGGCGACCTCCTTGGTGGTCGAGAGAATTTCGTGGGCAAAGCCGAGCTCGACGGCGCGCTCGGCCGAAAGGTAGGTGTCTTTTGCAGTGAGGGACTGGATGCGCTTGGGCGTGAGGCCGCTGCGGTCCGAGAGGATTTGCGTGAGGGTCTTGCGGGTCTGCATGAGACGCCGGCTGGTTTCCTGCAGCGCAAGTGCCGAGCCGCCTGCCCCCTGGGGGATCAGCGGGTCGTGAATCATGAGCTCTGCATGGGGCGCCATACGGCGATCGTCGCCGCCCATAAAGATCACGGCGCCCATGGACGCGGCGAATTCCAGGCAGACGGTGCGGATGGGGCACGATG
>USEK01000041.1 GCA_900553705.1 uncultured Collinsella sp. | reverse complement strand
ACCGCAGGAAGCTTGGATACGCCTAGGCGCGGTCCAAGAAATCGTCCGCACCCCCCACGCAAACATTAGCGTAGCTTTCTTCCAATATGAGCCGAGCATTGGCAAGTGGAATAAGAAGCCCGACCGTTCGCCACATGAAAGTGATCGGACGGGCTTCTCTATTTAACCCGGGCCGCCACCCATAGCGGCTTTCCAAGCGTATTCTCAGTGCAAAGCAATCGTCAGTTTAATCCTATGCGCTGATACCGCATTTCATTTGTTCGGCTCGAATTCTACGGCCTGGCAACCCTCGCACTCTCCGGCAAATGGATTGAACGCGAAGGCAGAGATGATGTGTGCGTGGACATCGAGGCTGCTGTAGGCAACATACTGGGACATGGACCCCCGCTGCGCGTGGTATGCGGCCCGGCATATTCATTGCCGTCCAACCCCGTGTAGTTGCAGCAAAGGGTGGAACCTCAATGCTCAGCTCATGTTGTCCGTGGGACACGAGAATCGTAAGTACACTTTGGTGCGATTCTCACGCTGATACTGAGCCACCTGGAATAAGATACGTCGCGACAACACTTCGCTTCACCTCTGTCTCGACAAGATGACGTAGACTAAAGTTTCCTTTAGTAAGAGAACGAGAACTATATCTGAAAGCGTTGCGATGGCGTGAAGGCACCGAGTCCGAACCGCCTGAATGCTACGTGCATCTGCATCGCCTTTTTGTTATCTCTACCAGTTGGGTAGCACTACACTTGTCATCATTTACCCTGGTACATGCTGCCTAAATCCACTACCCCTTCTACCGCGCCGACCATCTCGTCATCGTGAGAGACAACGATGATCAGCTGGCTTTGCTTGTTGCGCTTAACATAGGCCGCAAGCTCGGCGCGGCTTACAGCGTCTAACCCAGTCGTGGGCTCGTCGAGTACCAAAACTGACGACTTGCGTGAAATCGCCGACCATAAGTACACTCGGCGCAGCTCACCGCCCGAAAGCGCGGAGCAACGTTTCCCGAGCAACTCCTTCACGCTGTTTTCCAGCGAAAGTAGGCCATCTACACCCCGGTGATAGGAAGAAAAGGGCGTGTCGAAATACTCTAACAGCTCTTTCACCGTTTCGTCCGGCGCGAAGCACGACTGTGGGCAGCACGATATCTCTCTCGCACGTATGTAATCCAAGTCGCATTCTTCGATTGGCACGCCGTTGTATTTTACTTTGCCTTTCGATGAGTATAGCCCGAGCATCAAGTAAAGAAGTGACGTCTTGCCTCTTCCGTTTTCCCCAACTATGCAATATGTACCAGGACCGGAAAACTTGAAAGAAAACCCGCCGAGGACCTCTCGGACAGATCCGTCTGGAAGGGCAACCGAGAATTCCAAATCAGATACCGAAATGTCATTTATTTCATCGAGTTTAGCTAAATCGGTCCGATTCCACCCCGATCTCTCCTTTTCTCTCGTCGCGATAGCCGTCCTATCCCATGATGCTTTGGCATCTTGATAGGATTTGAACAATGACATCATACTTTTCAAAGTCTTAAAGAGAACCGCGAAGTATGTACCGATGATAGTGTACTCGCCTATTGACATAGTTCCATTAATGATTCGTACTCCGGAAACAACAAGTATCACCGCTTGAAACAACGCTGCGAAAAGACCATCGAGCGATGTCAGAGAATATGATAGCTTTCCGGAGCGCAAAACTTTGGGAAAATAGCTCTTAAACCCAGCGTCGAGCGCTTGTTCGCTCTTGCCGTACGAAGATGACAGTTGAATGTTGAGAATCTGATTAAGCTGCGATGCAATTGCGGCGTAAAAGGCGCTGTCCGCCTCTTTCTTCTCATACGTGACCCTATACAAAAGTTTCCTCAACCCAGTAATTACACAGAAATACACGATGAGGAGAATGATGGAAAACACCGCGAGAGTTGAATCAATTGACCATATGATAAGCAATACGATGGGAATGGCTACAATGGACAGCGGCGCACTGATAAAATTCGCCAAAACGAAGGATGAGACCACGCTGGAGTCGGAAATAATCCGTTGCGTTGTATAGGCTGGATCGATGGTCCGACTCACCAAGTAATCGTCTCTTTCAAAACGCAAGACGGCCTCCCTGAGAAGATCAAAGGAAAGTCTCGTGGTTATGCGAATGGAAAGTGTTCCTGCAAAATAAGTAAAGAGGGTGGAGAAAACTCCTATTGACGCAACCAGGAGCGCGAAGAGTACGGCGTCTCTTTCGCTGCGGTTACCGAGAAGAAAATCTAAGAATTTCCCGTTCACGTATGGCATGGCATAGGAGAGAGCGGTTCCAATCACCGTGATAGCAATGAAGACGAAAGCCCCTTTTGCTCTGATGAACCTCGAGAGAACGCATCGAATCAAGGAAGGCCCCAATCTACCCGCCACAAAACATCAATCACTGATACCTTACACCTCAACACAACAGGAGCGAAGATTTGCCAATGAGACTGCTTTAAGATTGCCTTGGGCCAATACGATCTCAAGCTCTTCCTACAAGAGAGTCGGAATCGGACATCTCCTCCGACGAACCTGGCAATCGGGCGGTTGAAATATCTTTTTCAACCGCCCGATTGCCACAATAGATTTGAGCATCCGCCCACAAACGTCCGCGTTTTATACCCATCAAATCCTTTGCCTTTTGTCGTCTAGACTAGAAAAATCGCTCGAAATAACGCAACCGGCCTGCTCGCTTGAAGAAACCTAAGCCCGTAACGTAGATGTGCAAACTTCCGAAACGCCTTGCGCGGCATAGTGCGTATAAACTTCGTCAACCGCCTCAGAAATATCTGAGTATCGCGCCGGGTCAAAAGCATACGATGTCGCAGCTATACCCTGCACCCATTCGGAACGCGGATTAATTGAATAGCCACACAGCATCATCATACATGCATCTAGACCTGATTTCCCAAGTATCCGACGTATTGATGAGAGCATCGCGGGTCGCCCCTGCACCATCGTCGTCACCCCAATTAGCAGTATTTACCGTTTTTCTCTAAATGCGTATCGCCACCCTTAAGAATACGAAGTGTTTTATCCAGACCCGATTGTCCTCCATCTCAAACGAAGGGATAAGGAATCTCATCCGGAATCGGCAGTAACGGAGGATTCACAACGACAAGCGAAAAACATGAGTCATCTCTCAGAGGGGAGTAAAGGCTCCCCTCAAGCACCCTAGTTTCGTCATCCAAAGAGTTGATGGCAGTGTTTTTCTTACAAAGGTCGACAACAAAAGGGTTGATTTCTACAGATGTTACATCCATGCCACAGTTGGTAAGTATCAGGCCCTGTATTCTGGGGCCAGAACACAAATCGAGAGCCTTCCGTGCGCTCTGCGGTGTAAGGCGCCAATCTCAGCAAATCTGTCCCACAATACTGCGCTGAAGAACAAGACGGAACCCCTGGGCCAAACTCCCCTATACCTTATTAAGGCTAAGACAGGCAAGTTCACGCACCCGGCATATTCCAGAATAACATCCTATTGTTTTAGATGCTCTACAAGCATGAACAGCCGCGAATCGGAAAGATCTTCTAGTTTCGCCCCGACTGACCGCCAAGGGCCAAAATGGCCCCTCCATCCCCGGGCGACTGGCTCTGGCGCGCCGAGGAGTGTCCCCAAGTGCCGGCAGAAAAGAAACGTCCCTATCTGCCGGCTAGAGAGCACCGAAGAGGATGGCGTAGGTAGTGGATTCGCCGAGCTTGAGCTCGTCGCCGGGATTGAGTTGGGCGGAACGGCCGGGCTCGACCTGAATGCAGACGCGCGTGGCCCCGTTTACCACCACGGTTCCGTTGGTGGACGACAAGTCCTCGACGTGCCAGATATTTTGAGCATCGCACCAGATATGGGCATGGCGGGCCGAGACATCGTCGCCGACGTCGGTAATATCGCCCTCACCAGTGGCCAGCGCGCCAATCTCAACACCCTGCTCACTCGGCTGAATCCAGCGCGGGGCGCTCACGACAAAACTGTTTTGTACGCGCAGCAAGCCCAAGGGGTGCGCCGGGGCGGGTTCGCGTTCGCCCGCGGTCATCGACATGCCAAGCGAACGCGGCGTGGAGGTGCCTCCGCCACAGGTCGCGTGCGCGTAGTCGATGGCATAGTTCACCGAGGACCGCACATCCGCCGAACAACCGACGGCGACAAACAGCACCAGCACGGCCTCGGCGCGCTCGGCGGGCATGAGTTCCGCCGCCTGGGACAGGCGATCGAGCGCGTTGCGATAGAGATTCGTGTCCTGGTGGCACTCTTCGAGCGCGCGTACCATCGGTTCACCTGCAGGACCGCACACCATATTGATCACAGCCGTGGAGTCCATGGGATTGCGCTGGCGCAGGGCCAGTTGCGACATAATACGCGCAGCCGAGGTACCGTATTCGGCAAAGTAGCGCTGCTGAAGCGTGCCGACCGGCGCGCGAACGATAAAGCGGGAAACCCAAGAGCGATCGGCGGCTCGGCTCTGCGGGCTGCGGCCGTCGGCGAGCGGACGGGACGAAAGCACCAAGCCGCACAGCTCGATATGGCTCAGATGCGCCGCGCGCTTAAAGATGTCAAACATGGCCCCGCATGGGGTGAGCTCAACTTGAGATGCCATGACCTAGGCCTCCTTGGTCGTAGAAATAGAATCGGACGATACTTCGACAGGTCCGCCAAAAGTACGGGCAGCTGCGGCTCCACCGGCAAGCGGAGTCGCCATCTGGGCTTTTGTGCGTCGCGGTGCCGAAGCGGGAAGTTCAAAGGCAAAGCCCATCGCAAGCAAAAACCACGTAAGCGTATAGGTTGCAACCAGAGCGGCAACAAGGCCGCCCATCACGGTGCGTTGGGAAAATACGCTACATGCAGCCACAACCAGCACCGGAACCTCGCAGGCAGAAAGCGCAAGCACACCCTGCAGGAAGCCCGAGCGCCGATCACGCGCAAGTGCCCCCGCGGCAACGCCGGCTATGCCGGGCAGCGCCAACGCCAGTGCGGCAATAATACCCGGTAGCGATCCAGACCACACGAGCGATCCCAAAGTCGCCGTCACGCGGGCGCCCGACGCCAGCAGCGCGGCCGAGACCACGACCACAGCCCAAACCACGCTGCAAACGACCGCCGCACCGATCATCGCCGCGCGACGAACCGCGCGGCCAGACGCATCCATGGGGCACGGCGTGAGCGGCTCGCCGCGGAGCGAACGACCGACATTTTGCGCATAGTGGTCACAAAACGCCGAGAGCGCCGCCTCGACCGCCGCCGGCTCGGGACGATCTTTTTGGTGGCTGGACAGACAGGCCATCACCACGTCGAACAGCTGGGCATCGACAAACGCCAGCGCATCGCGTAGCTCCTCGGAATCCGGCTCAAGCCCCAGCTGCTGGGCCTGCTCGGCCGCGGCGAGCGCCACATCGGGCTCACGACGAAGCAGCTGAGTCAAATCGCAACCGGGCGCATGGGCACCAATGGGATAGTCGGGCCGCGTGTCCATCTTGAGACGGTAGGGGCTGGCGATGTCACGCGTCTTTTTGCGCGAACCCGAGGTGCCCGAAGTGCTCGGCGCGGCTTCGCATGGCGCGACGCCGGCAATGAGCTCGTAAACCGTGCTTGCCGCGGCATAGACGTCAATCGCCGGCGACATACGCAAAGCGCGCAGGTCGGGAATATCGTCGGTGAGCATCTCGGGCGGAGCGTAGGCCACCGTCGCGCGACGCAGCGTGGCATAGCGCTCCGTAAACGACGCCTTGCCGCCGGTACCGGCCACGGCCGACGCAGGCTCAAGCGCCAGCGACGAGCCAAAGTCGATCAGGCACAGGTCAAAGGTGCCCTCGGCAAGCTGCCGGTCAAGCGGTAGACGCGCCGTACGCACCATAATATTAGCGGGCGAGATATCGCGATGGACAAAGCCCTCACCCACCAGGCTCATACGGCAGAGCAGATCGAACAGGTCGCGACCCAGACGCGCCGCCACAAGCGGCGACAGGCGTCCGGCATCGTCCACGGCGAGTCGCGAACGCAAGCGGGCAAGTGTCTCGCCCTCGACCCATTCCATGACAATTGCAGGCACACCGTCGACCTCGCCCCAGCCATAGAGGCGGGGAAAGCCCTTAAGGCCCGAAAGGGCGCGATGGCATTCGTATTCCTCGCGAAACGCTGCCTTGAACTTGGCGACCAGCGCCTCGTGAGCGGCATCGTCATCAAACTCATCGCGCGTCGGCAAGATGAGCTGCTTGAGTGCCACGGCCTCGCCTTGGGCGTTGATGGCACGCGTCACGCGGCCGATACCGCCACGGCGCATGGTGGCATCGTCGGCAAACAGCATCGTAAAACGACGCAGATAGGCAGGCAGTTCGTCCTGACCGAGCGCAATGGCCGGCTCAAACCCGTCGACACGCGCCAGGCGCAGGCCGACCATGGGATCGCGACCGAGCGATTGTGGTGTGGTGGATGCAAGATCGGTCATCATAGGGCAAGCGCCGCCACGTTATTGTTGAAGTTACCGAGCGCGACGTCATCATCGCCGTAATGGCCGACCCATTGACATAGGTTGGTGTAACAGCCCCACAGATTGGCATACTGCTGATACCACTTTGACCGGGGCGAGAATGTCTGACGACCGAACTCGGCTCGAATGACAAACATCTCCCCGACCAGGCTGTCGCACGGCCTGGGATCTCCCGTAGAGTTATAGGTCGAGACTACGTCATTGGCACGAGAAACATAGCCGTCGAGCATGTTGTACTTGGTCACAAGCCAACTGTGAATGCTCTCTTCCTCAGCAGCGGAAAGGCCGCCGGAGTTTGCATCGTTGTCAGTGTTGCCGCCCGTCGAGCCGCCGTTTCCAGGCCCTCCGGTAGAGGAACCCGACCCAGAGCCACCGCCCGAACTCGATGAATCCGAGCCAGAGCCAGAAGTATCCGAGCTACCGGGCTTTCCGAACTGCTGGGCGTCCTGCTCCTTCTGCTGCTCGACCTTATTCACCGTTGCCGCCACGCTATTGTTGGACAACCGATCGATGATCTTGGTGTTGGTGAGCACGATGGTTTTGCCATTGGCAAGCGTGACTTCGTTGTCCGGGGCCTCGGCGCCGTCCGCATCGTCGGTGCCAAACACAATATGCCCGACCACACTTGCCCAAGCATATCCAGTCGTGGTGCCCAGATCGCTTTTGACCTCATGCCCCACGCGCGGTTCGCGTGCGGCATGCGCCTGCATCATGGACGGCACGGTCATGCCATAGGCAGAAACGCCAGCTATGACCAGCACCAGCGAGCACGATAGCAGTGCGTACGCCCGCGGCGCCAAGCCCAGTCGGCGTCGTATGCGCACCGCGGCGCCGCGCTTTGTCTGAGTGCCACCGGGCCGCATGCGTTCTCCTCCAACAAAAACACGCCGCTCGGGAGCGGCGCATTCATTCGAATCCATATTTGAGTGTATCAGCGAACCAAAAAGGTTGCGCAACGAATGGACAAATTAAGGATGCGAGCGGAAGCATCCATGCGATAAGCGGATACGAAGCATCTTTGTTGCACAACAAACTCACAGTCGCACGGGGAAATTATGACTACCCCGTGCGTCGCGAGGAAAACATACGGCAGGAGCAGGCTCGCCACCTAAATCGCGCGGCGGGCCTCGATAGCGCGGCCAAGCGTAAGCTCGTCGGCATACTCCAAGTCGCCGCCCACGGGAAGGCCGCTTGCCAGACGCGACACCTCGACGCCCAACGGCTTGATGGTACGGGCCAGATAGCTCGCCGTGGTCTCGCCCTCAATATTGGGGTTGGTGGCGATGATGACCTCGTGGATGTCCTCGTGGCCCAAGCGTGCCAGCAGCTCTCGAATGTGCAGCTGCTCGGGGCCAATCTTGTCCATGGGACTGATCACGCCGCCCAATACGTGGTAGAGGCCGTGGTAGCTGCCCGTGCGCTCAATCGCCTGGACATCGCGCGGCTCGCCCACCACGCAAATGCGAGTGGTATCGCGCATCGGGTCCTGGCAGATGGAGCACTCGTCGGCCGTGGCGTAGTTAAAGCAACGGCTGCAAAAGTGGACCTCCTGCTTGACCTCCAGGATGGCCTCGGCCAGGCGGCGGGCCTCCTCGGCATCGGCCTCGAGCAGGTAATAGGCGATGCGCTGGGCCGACTTGGGACCAATGCCCGGCAGACGGCCCAGCTCATCGAGCAGTTTTTGCAGACTGTGATTCGCACTCATATATATGCGTGTCTTAGAACGGCATGCCCGGGATGTTGAGGCCGCCGGTGATGGCGCCCATCTGCTTGTTGGCGAGCTCGTTGACGCCGCGGACGGCCTCGTTGACGGCAGCCATGATCATATCCTGCAGCATATCGACGTCCTCGGGATCGAGGGCATCGGGATCGATGGTGAGGTTGACGAGCTCCATCTCGCCGTTAACGGTCACCTTGACCATGCCGCCGCCGGCAGAGGCGTCGACGGTCTGGGACTTAAGGTTCTCCTGCGCGGCGGCAAGCTGCTCCTGCATCTTGCGAGCCTGCTTCATCATCTGCTGCATGTTCATACCGGCCATGATGGCTCCTTTACGTGCGGCCGCACGCCGAGCTGCAAGGGCAGCCGGAGCACGGCGGGACTTTCAAACTCAAAAATCGTACCACGGCGCGCGGCGAGAGAGCGGGGCGGACGTGTTACCTCAGTCGATATACATGTCCTCCAATACAAACCGCACTCAAAGATTATGCAAGGTCGAATTATGCAAGGTTGCATAATATCGCACACTCAATCTAGTAGAGCCGAATCCGGCATTTCATGTGCGCCACTAAATAGCTAAATGCCGAACCGCTGCTCGAGGCGGCGCACATGGCGGCAGGGTATAATTTGATTGCCATAGATAGTAATTTGGAGGTGCCCCATGAATGCCCCCAACGCGCTCCAAAACATCCGCTCAAAACACCCCGTTGCATATGTGGTTCTCTATCTCTTTGTCGGCTGGGCATTGCTGGTTGTCATCACCCATGCCATAGCTTTTGGAGCAGAACTGCTGATAGCCAGCTCGGACCAGCCCGTCGTCAAATGGGAGACGACCGATGAGTGCACCGACGGAACCCGAACCGTCTACTACAACAGCCCGTCCCTCTATCAAGAGTTCAAGGTCAAGATAAAGGACTTCAAGATTGTCGATGCCGAGCTAGGCGTTTATTTGGCAATCGGAGCAACCATTAACGCCGAGCAAGTCGAGTACACGGACAGCCATGCGACGTATCGTATCGACCTCAGCATCCTAGGCCGACCGTCACGCACCTGTCTGCTCAAATGCGACATACGCGGCACCACACTACACATGTCCGAAATACAGATGCGCCCGGACAAGGGGTCCTCTTCTTGAGCAGTATACCCGCCCGTACGGCTACTCCACCGGCTTGAAGATGGTGGCCTGGCCAAAGACGCTGCGGATGAGGGCCTTGGCCTCGTCCTCGGTCTGCGGGATGCTCGGGGCTGCGCCCTGATGGCCGAAGGGGCTGCCAGCACCGGGATTGGATTCCCAGGGAGCGGCGGGGACGTCGTCGTTTGCAGAGGCTGCGGGTGCCACAGCAGCGGCCTTGGTCGCGGACGCCGCACCCGGCACGTCGAACGGGGGCAGATCGTCCCCGCCGGCATCGGCAGCAAAACCACCGACCATAGCATCGTCGTAGGGCACCTGCTCGGATTCCCATGGCGCAGCCTGCGCAGGCGGCTGAGCCATGGGGACGGACGCGCGCTCGGGCGCTCGGGGCGCGGGCTCGGTCGGGAGCTTGCCCGTGGCAGGAGCACCGGCAGGGTTGTCGGAGCGCAGCCAAGGGGCCTTGGCCAGGTCGGATGACTTGGGCGCAGGCGCGGCAGCGGACTTGGGCGCGGGGATCGGAGCAGCCGGTTTGGGCGCAGCGGGTTCAGGCGCCGACGGGGTCGGTGCCGCTACCGGCGCCGCTTTTGGCTGCGTCGCGCTGGCGCTCGAGGATGCAGGGGGCACCGAGGACACGGGTTGCGGGTCCGCAGATACCGCAGCCCGTGCAGATGGAGAATGCTCCTCATGTTGAGGAGCCGGCGCGCCACCCCCATCCAGGACATAGTCGACGGTACGACGACCGAAGACCGCGCAGACCGTCGGCAGGACCACCGACTGCGTATCGGCGCGACCGAGCATCTTGATGGCAAAAGTCGAACCCGCGGGGAACGAGACCGTGAGCTTGGAGCCGTCGTCGGCCGTGGCGCGGGCGTTGAGCAAAAGCCCTGCGTAGGAAGCCTGACGTGCCTTGACACGCTCGACAACCTCTGTCTCTTATACACATCTGACGCTGCCGACGACTAGTCGAG
>USEK01000040.1 GCA_900553705.1 uncultured Collinsella sp. | reverse complement strand
ACGAGATTCCTCTACGTCTCGTGGGCTCGGAGATGTGTATAAGAGACAGTCGATAAACTCGCCCTTGGGAACCTGAACGTTGTCGCGGCTGCGATCGCGCTGCGGACGTGCGGCCTGGGTGCGATCGCGCTGGCCCTTGGGAGCGGCAGCGCGATCATTGCGGCGAATCGGACGCGAGCCAGAAGCAGCCTGCTTGCCGCCACGAGACGCCCGCTTGCGATTGTCGGCCATAAAGCGACCTCCTTAAATAGATAACGAACAAGAATCGACCGTCCGAGCCACGGCACCTTGCCTTTCAATCGTCGGGCATGACCACCAGGTCTATGCCTTCCTCTTTCAAGGCAATCTGCAACACCTCGAACGGTCGACAAATACTAGAGGGTCTTAATACGAGTACCCGCGGCCGTATCCTCAATCGTCAGTCCCAGGTCCTTGAGCTGGTCGCGGATGGCGTCGGCCAGATCCCAGTTCTTGGCGGCGCGGGCTTCGGCGCGGGCCTCGAGAATCTTGGCAGCGGCCTCGTCCACGTCGTCACCCGTATAGGCGACCAAACCGGCGGCAACGCCCAGCAGGCCCAGCGGCAGCTCGACCTTGGGCTCGGGGAGCTCAACGCCAAACGTATCGAGCAGCTCGACCAGCGTATCGGCGGCAGCAAGCGCGGCGGCCTTGTCGGCAGCGTCGCCCGCCTGCTCCAGGTACTGGTTGCACTCGGTCACAAAGCCAAAGACGGCACCCATGGCACCAGCGGTGTTAAAGTCGTCGTCCATGCACTCCTTAAAGGTGGCACGGGTCTCGGCGGCCTTGGCGGCAAACGCCTCGGCGGCAGCCGCATCGGCATCGGCCGTCGCATGGTTCGCGGCCCAGCGCAGGTTCTCGACCGTACCGGCGATACGCGTGAGCGAGTTCTCGGCACCCTCCAGGCGCTCCCAAGAAAAGTCGAGCGGCGAGCGATAGCTCGTCTGCAGCATCAGCAGGCGCAGGGCGGCAGCGGAGTGCTGCTCGAGAACCTCGGCCAGCGTAAAGAAGTTGCCGAGCGACTTGGACATCTTCTCGCCATCTACCAGCAGCATGCCCGTGTGCATCCAAGTGTTGGAGAAGCCCTGGTGCCAGGCGCAGGTGGCCTGGGCGCACTCGTTCTCGTGATGCGGGAAGGCAAGGTCGGAGCCGCCGCCGTGGATGTCGATCGGAGTGCCCAGGTAGCGATGCACCATGGCGGCGCACTCGGTGTGCCAACCGGGACGGCCCTCGCCCCAGGGGCTCGGCCAGCTGGGCTCGCCGGGCTTAGCGGCCTTCCACAGGGCAAAGTCGAGTGGGTCGTTCTTGTCCTCGTTCTCCTCGATGCGCGCGCCAACCATAAGGTCGTCGATGTTGCGGCTCGAGACCTGACCATAGTTGGGATCGCTGCGCACGGCAAAGTACACATCGCCGTTATCGGCTGCGTAAGCGTGGCCCTGCTCGATAAGCGTCTTGATCATGGCGATCATGGGGCCGATCTCCTTGGTGGCGCGGGGGCGCACATCGGGATCGAGTACGTTGGCGGCGCGCATGACGCCGATGAACTTATCGGAGAACTCCGTCGCGACCTCGGCAGCCGTACGGCCCTGCTCGTTGGCGCGCTTGATGATCTTGTCATCGACATCGGTGAGGTTCTGGGCGAACGTGACCTCGTAGCCGCTCGCGATGAGCCAGCGACGAATCACATCGAAGCTGATGAACGTGCGGGCATTGCCGATGTGGATGTTGTCGTAGACCGTGGGGCCGCACACGTACATGCGGACCTTGCCGGACTCGATCGGCTGGAACTCTTCCTTTTTATGGGTAGCGCTGTTGTAGATACGCATTCGTTACTCCTTAACGGTTTTCTGTAGCAGGCAGACGGCCCAGGCGCCGATTCCCTCGCCCTGGCCTTCCCAACCGAGCTTTTCGGTCGTAGTGGCGGCGACGCCCACGTTTTCGACGTCAACGCCCAGGGCATGGGCAAGGTTGGCGCGCATGGCATCGCGGTGCGGGGTGATCTTGGGTTGCTGACAGGCAATGGTGCAGTCGGCATCGACAAACTCAAAGCCCAGCTCACGCGCATAGTCCATCACGCGAGCAAGCAGCACCATCGAATCGGCACCCTCGTAGGCGGGATCGGTGTCGGGAAATAGCTTGCCGATGTCTCCCCCGCGGCAGGCGCCCAGAATGGCGTCGGCTAAGGCGTGCGCGAGCACATCGGCATCCGAGTGACCCAGCAGGCCGCGCTCGTAGGGAATGTCGACCCCGCCGATGATACATCGACGCCCCTCCACCAGACGGTGGACGTCGTAGCCGTGGCCAATGCGCAGGTTACTGAACATGGGGAAGGTCCTCTCCCTCGGCCATGCGACCGAGCAGAATCGCGGTTACGGGACGCAGGTCCTCGGGCACCGTCACCTTAAGGTTATCGCGCGGGCTCTGGACGCAGCGGACGCGCCCACCCATGCGCTCGACCAGCGACGAATCATCGGTACCGATAAAGCCCTCGGCAATCGCCGCGGCATGGGCGCGCTTCATAGCATCGACGCTAAAGATCTGCGGCGTCTGCGCGGCCCAATAGAGCTCACGCGGCGGCGTCTCGACGATGTTATCGCCGTCGACGATCTTGAGTGTGTCGATCGCGGGTTGACCGCACACGACACCGTCGAGCGAGCGGTCGCCCACAAGCACGTCGATCGCATGATCGATGGCCTCGGTCGTGATGAGCGGACGAGCGCCATCGTGAATGGCGACATATTCGAAACCCGCCGGAACCGCATGCACGCCGGCACGGGTTGAATCCTGACGGGTATCGCCGGCATCGGCAAAGCTGATGGGCGTGTCATAGTCAAACGGGTCGATGGCCAGGCGTCGCATCTCGGCACGGCGCTCGGCAGGACAAACCACGACGATGTGGCCAACCTTATCGCTACGGTCAAATGCGCGGATGGACCAGCTCATAAGCGGACGGCCCGCCACATTGACGAGCTGCTTGCCACCGGGGTTGCCAAAGCGCTGGCCGCTGCCACCGGCAACGACCACGGCACATACGGGCGCCATTATGCGTTCCCCTGTTTGGTGCCCTTCATGCGGTACAGGGAGTCCGCAAGAATGGCAGGGTTGTTGACGCCAAAGTCGCCCAGGCGCTCCGGATCCTCGCTGATGTCGTCCATGAGCTCCTGCAGCGAGCCATACTCGTCGACGATCTTCTCGGCCACGCCGTCGCGCACGACGGACACGCGCGAAAGCGTGCGCAGGCCCAGCGGTGTCATGACGGAGTCCTCGTCCAGGTCGTCATAGCCCAGAACTGCCGCCACATGCTGCGGGTCGGACAGGTCCTTAGGCGTCATGCGAGCGAGCTCAGCGCGAATCTTCTCGGCGTTTGCCTCGGAGGAATCGCTCGCGTAGTCGCGAATCATCAGGTCGTACTCGGTATCCATACTGGAGCCGGCGAGCTGCTCGAGCTGCATCTGCACGAGCTTGCCCTGGTTGCCCAGCTTGACGATGCAATCCTTAAGCTCAGTCTTTGCCTGCTGCATGATCTCGAAACTCGAGAAAATACCGGTAATGTCGGCGAGCGTGACGTAGTCGTCGAGCTCGAGGGCCGTCAGGCGCAGCAGGGAGCGGTCGAGCGACTGACGGGTAGTCTGGAGCGTGGCGACGAGCTGGTTGACCGAGCTCATGATGGTGGTGACGGGCTGGATCTCGTAACTCTTGCCGTGGACGTACACGTTAACGACGGCGCGACGAGCCGAGACCGAGATCACGATGGCGTCGGTGAGCACCGACATGCGAGCGGCAGTACGGTGACGCATGCCCGTCTCACTCGTGGCGAGCGAGGGATCGGGATTGAGGTGGAAGTTGGCGCGCAGGATCTGGGTGAGGTCGCCATCGATAACGATGGCGCCGTCCATCTTGGAAAGCTCGAACAGGCGGTTCGAGGTAAACGAAATGTTGAGCGGGAAGCCGTCGTTACCGGCAGCGAGCACGTTTTCAGTGTCGCCGACGCAGATAAGGGCACCCAGGTGACCGGCAATGATCATGTCGAGGGCGGTGCGGATCGGCTGACCAGGTGCCGTCAGGCGAATGGCCTGTTCCATACGCTTTTGCAGCTCGTTCTTATCCAAGGCATCGCTCCCATCGTATACGCTCCATAAACGTCAATAAGTTTCTCACGGTTTGCCCCTGTGACGCCCGCAAAATCCGATGCTTACAGAATGAGCGAACACAGCTTAGGTAGCTCATTTGGGACGGGATCTTTTGACCACCCATGTGGTAGCATCGGGTCTCATATAAATGAGGGAGTAGTCGTGTAATCGGGTTCGCCCGCAGAGAGGGAGCCAGACTATGGGACTCGCAGAGCTCGTGTTGCTCGCCGTTGGCCTTTCGATGGACGCCTTTGCCGTTTCCATCTGCAAGGGCCTTGGCATGAAGAAGATCAACCTTAAAGTCGCCGTGGTGCTCGGCCTGTTCTTTGGCGGCTTTCAGGCCGGCATGCCCGTAATCGGATGGGCGCTCGGCAGTCAATTCATGGGCTTCATCGGACCCATCGACCATTGGATCGCCTTTATCCTTTTGGCCTTCATCGGCGGCAAAATGCTATGGGAAGCCTTTACCGAAGACGAGGATGAAGGCGACGGCAAGGATGCCGAAAAGATTGACCTGGGCGAGTACCTGATCCTCGCCATCGCCACCTCGATTGACGCGCTCGCCGTGGGTATCTCGTTTGCGGCGCTCTCGGTCGACATCGTTCCAGCTGTATCGCTCATCGGCATCACGACCTTTGTCTTCTCCGTCGCCGGCGTAGCGATCGGCCACACCTTTGGCGCGCGCTACGAAAAACCCGCCACCATCGTGGGCGGCGTCGTGCTCATCCTCATCGGGCTTAAGATCTTGCTTGAGCATCTGGGGATTTTGGCGCTGTAACGCCAAGCACAATCGCTCAAAACTCAACGCCAGCACAAGGCCTTATGCAGAATTTTGCATGAGGCCTTTTCGTGCAGACTTTTGCATGTCATACTGATATGCAAAAGTCTGCATGTTGGAGATCGCCATGGATACCCTTCCCATCACCACGCCGCGCCAAGCTGGCATCTATGTGCGTCAGGCACGCGAATCGCAGGGAATCACCCGTGCGACCCTCGCTAAAAAAGCCGGTGTTTCGGAGCGTCTGCTCGCATCGCTCGAGCTAGGAGACGCCACCGGCATTCGGCTCGACAAGCTGTTGACCGTCTTTAACGCACTCGGCATAGGTCTCTTTGCGCAAAGCGATAACGACTCCATCGCATCGCCCTCCGAACATCCGATGACGATAGCGGACCTCCCTATCGCGAACTCGAATGCCCTGCCAAAGCCAAGCGTAGGCAGACGACCCGCTCGACAAGGAACGCCAGCTTCCTATGGTGCCTTGCTGGCCCAAATCGCAGCCGAGCAAGGCCTTTCCGGCACTTCAGACCTCTCCTTTGGCTGTAAGGTTGTGAAATAAATGGCAGAAATGGAGCTTGCGACCCTCATTTGTGGCGAAATCGCCGGCACTCTCCGGCAAGACGAGCATGGACTCTGCAGCTTTGTATACGCCCCAACCTATCGCGGAGCACCGCTATCGCTAACAATGCCGCTTTCCAATCGCACGTATGGCCATAACATCGTCCGCCCGTTCCTATTTGGCCTTTTGCCCGACAGTCAAGAGCAGCGTCGCGCTATTGCCACCGAGCATGATGTTGCATCCAACAACCCCGTCGCCCTCTTGTGCCATATCGGTCTTGACTGCGCGGGGGCCGTTCAGTTTTGTCGAGCCGATCAATTAGACGCCGCCCGCGGCAGGGTCTCGGCATACCGCCCGCTTACCAATTCTCAAATCGCTCACAAGCTCAAAGCAATTCGCGATGACGAAAGAGAGACATGGATGGGCTCCAACGAAAGCTGGTCCCTGGGCGGCAATCAAGGCAAATTTGCACTAGCTCGGCATGATGGCCAATGGTGCGAATGTCTAGGGTCATCCCCCACTACCCATATCTTCAAAAATGGTGTCGTTGGGTTCAAACATCAGGCCTTAAACGAATTCGTCTGCATGAAAACAGCTCGGCGTGTTGGCATTCCAACTGCCAACGTCTCCTATTGCACATTTGAAGACGAAGCCGCGCTCGTCGTTGAACGGTACGACAGAATGGTCAATAGCAGCGGAAATATCGAAAGGCTGCATCAGGAGGACTTTTGCCAGGCGCTCGGTGTATTGCCAACCCAGAAATACACCGCCGACGGAGGACCAACTACACGAGACATCCAAGAACGACTGATTAACACAGTCCCCCACCACATGAATCTTGTGCTTTTTACCTATATGCTGTTCTATAACGCCATTATCGGAGCGCCTGACACACACGCTAAAAACTACTCACTCATCCTTGGCAAAAGCACAAACGCGGCGCTCGCACCCATGTACGATGTCGCGTCGGGTTTGGCATATGAGCGCATGCGCCGCCGAGCGCGCCTCGCCATGAGCGTTGGCGGCGAAAATCGTGTGGGGCGTATCGGTCCAGGCGCTATCCGCCGATACCACGGTATGGGCGACCCCGCGCTGGAGGCGGCACTCACCGATGCCGGGCTATCCGAGAAGTTTTGCTTTGCGACCATGATGGACCTCGCCTACGAGGTACCCATTTGCATGGAAGAGGTCATGAACGAATACGCCGACCTGCCCGGCATGGCGGACCTGCGCGAGCATATGCTCGGCCCCGTCTGCGAAAACTGCCAGCGCACCCTCGACCTCATCAAGGCGGATATGGGCTAGGTGTCCGTAATCTCCCATTTCCCAAAAGAAGAGAGGGGGCACCCGTCGCAAAAGCTCGGGTGCCCCCTCACGCAATGTCATTTGCAATCCACCAGCACGTGGCTCGGACAGCTGCTAGCGCAACCTTTACGCAGCGAGGCGCTTGAGCACGTCGATGAGCAGCTCGTAGAAGCGCTCGGCAGAAGCGAGCTCCATGCTCTCGTCCGGGGTATGGACATCGGAGAGCGTCGGGCCCACGGCGATAGCGTCCAGGCCGTGCAGGGCCTCGGCAAACAGGCCGCACTCAAGGCCGGCGTGAATGGACTCGATTCGTAGCTCGGAGCCAAAGAGCTCGCGATAGCTCTCGACAAAGATGTCGCGGACCGGCGAATGCTCGGCATAGCTCCAGCCGGGATACTCGAACTCAAACTTGGCGTCGAATCCCAGGACATCGGCCAGCGTCTGCAGGCGGTCCTTGAACTCGTTCTGCAGCGAGGTGATCGAGGAGCGCGGGGACAGCATGATCTTGACCTGGTCGTCAGAGGTGGCAACCACGCCGATGTTGGAGGAAACCTCGACGGAGCCGTCGGTGGCGACGTTGCGGCGGATCACACCGTTGGGGGCAAGACGCAGAGCGCGAATAAGGGCAAGTGCGGACTTCTCGTCCATGGCCTCGACCTCAGTGTTGTCGGCAATCTCAACCGTGCAGGTAAAGCCGGGGTCGAAGACCTCGAGCTCGGCAGTAACGTCGGCGATGATGCCCTTTGCGATCTGGGCCGCGGCCTCGGCGGCAGCGTGGTCGGCGTAGACCAGAACAGCCTTGCACTCACGGTTGATGGCGTTGTCCTTGGTGCCGCCGTTAAAGCTAACGATGGCGGGCTCGCCGGCAACCATCAGGCGGTCGATGATGCGGGCCATGATGAGGTTGCCGTTGCCGCGCTCCAGGTTGATATCGCTGCCGGAGTGGCCGCCCAGCAGGCCGGAGATGTCGAGCGTGAGGGTGCTACCGGTCTTGTGCTCGCGCGCGATCGGGCAGGTGTAGGTAACGACGACACCGCCGGCGCAGCTGACGGTAGCAACGCCCTCTTCCTCGGAGTCAAGGTTAATCATGGTGCGGGCGCTAATCTGGGACTTGTCGAGCGTCTCGGCGCCGACCAGGCCAGTCTCCTCGTCGGTGGTGAATACGCACTCGAGGGCGGGGTGAACGATCGAATCGTCATCGAGAACAGTGAGCATCAGAGCGACGGCAATACCGTTGTCGGCGCCCAGAGTGGTACCGTTAGCGGTGAGGACGCCGTCCTTGACGACCAGGTCGATACCATCGGTCGTAAAGTCGTGCTCAACGGAGCCCAGCTTGTCGCACACCATATCGATGTGGCCCTGCAGCATCACGGTCGGGGCATTCTCGGCACCGGCAGATGCGGGCTTGCGAATGATGACGTTGTAGACCTCGTCCTGATAGACATCGAGACCGCGCTCCTTGGCAAACGCGACCAGGAAATCGCTGATGCCCTTCTCGTTGCCAGACCCACGGGGGATCGCGCTGACCTCCTCAAAGAAATGGAACAGCTGGGCGGGCTCGTAGCCGGTAATCTTGTAGTCCATGGTGCCTCCTTGGCGCAACTGGTTAGACAGTAAGACATGCGACTTGTATATTCCCAGACTTTGCGTGCATAAACCAGTCGAAAACGCCGAGCGCCCTCGCATCATCGGCTAACGGTGGACCGTATAACGTAACGGTCACAACTTCCGCAGCTCTACAAATCGAGGCGCCCTTTCCGGAGCGCCTCGATTGCGCGTATCAAATTGTCGCCACGCCCTACAGCGCGCCGGAACCGGCTTGCATCATGCCGCCGGGGCCCGAGGTCACGCCGCCGCTCACGGGCGCGGCGTTGCCGGTGTGCGGTACCGCCGGGGCGGTATCGCCACCAAGCGTGCCCGCCGGACGCGGTGCCGGGATCTCGCCCGTGCCGCGGCTAAAGACAAACTTGCCATCGGCCACGTCGCACAGGACGGTATCGCCCTCGCCCCACTCGCCAGCCAGCAGTTCCTCGGACAGCGGATCCTCGATGAGCTTTTGGATGGCACGACGCAGCGGACGCGCGCCGTTGGTGAGGTCGGTACCCTCCGCCACAATCTTGTCGTAGGCCGCATCGGTAAGCTTGATGTTCATGCCGTTTGCGATCAGGCGCTGGCGCAGATCGTCCACCAGCAGGTGCGCAATCTTGGTCAGGTTCTCGCCCGAGAGCTTCTGGAACACCACGATGTCATCGATACGGTTGAGCAGCTCGGGGCGGAACAGGCGCTTGAGCTCGCCCATCGCACGACCCTTGATCTCGCTCGACGTGAGACCCTGCTCACCGGTGGTGCCAAAACCGACACTCGCATCCTGCGCGATCTCGCGGGCGCCCACGTTGGACGTCATGATGATCACGGTGTTGCGGAAGTCGACCGTCTTGCCCTGGCTATCGGTCAGGCGGCCCTCCTCCAGCACCTGCAGCAAGATGTTGAAGATATCGGGGTGCGCCTTCTCGATCTCGTCGAACAGCACGACCGAGTACGGGTGGCGACGAACGGCCTTGGTGAGCTGGCCGCCCTCGTCGTGACCGACGTAACCCGGAGGGCTACCGATGAGCTTGGAGACCTCGAACTCGCTACCGAACTCGGACATGTCGAAGCTGATGAGCGCATCCTTGCTGCCAAAGAGGTACTCGGCGAGCGTCTTGGCGAGCTCGGTCTTGCCCGTGCCGGTGGGACCAAGGAAGATAAAGCTGCCGCCGGGGCGACGCGGATCCTTGAGCGGCGAGCGGCTGCGGCGCACGGCCTTGGCAACGGCCTCGACAGCCTCATCCTGACCGATGATGCGCGTCTTGAGCACGCTTTCGGCTTGCAGCAGGCGACGGCTCTCGCTCTCGGTAAGCGAGGACACCGGCACGCCCGAAGTCACGGACACGATGTCGGCGATCTGGCTCACGTCGATGGTGAGCGGGCTGGCGTCGAGCTCGGCCGTCCAGGCGGCCTTGGCCTCGGCGAGCTCAATCTCGGCAGCTTTCTGCTGCTCGGTGATCTCGGCGGCCTTGTTCATATCGTCGCTCTCGGTGGCCTCCTGCGCGGCGGCCTTGAGCTCCTCTATGCGATGCTCGGCCTCACGCACCGGCTCGGGCGCGCGATTCGCGGCGATGCGAGCGCGGGCACCGGCCTCGTCGATGAGGTCGATGGCCTTATCGGGCAGGAAGCGATCCTGTATGTAGCGGTTGGAAAGGTTCGCGGCAGCCTCGATAGCACCCTGCGTATAGCGCACATGGTGGTGCTCCTCGTAGCGCGGCTTGAGCGCGGTCAGGATCTTAACCGTGTCCTCGACGCTCGGCTCCTCGACATCGATGGTCTGGAAGCGACGCTCGAAGGCCGGGTCCTTGGTGAGGTACTTGCGGAATTCCTCGGCCGTGGTGGCGCCGATAATCTGGAAGGCACCGCGCGCGAGCACGGGCTTGAGCATGGAGCTGTCTCTTATACACATCTCCGAGCCCACGAGACGTAGAGGAATCT
>USEK01000039.1 GCA_900553705.1 uncultured Collinsella sp. | reverse complement strand
TCTCGTGGGCTCGGAGATGTGTATAAGAGACAGGTTTCCTGCCCGACAAGGCTATCGACCTGGTCGATGAGGCGGCAAGCCGCCTGCGCATGGAGCTCGACAGCATGCCGGTCGAGATTGACGCCACCACGCGTCAGCTCACCCAGCTGCAGATCGAGGAGCAGGCGCTCATGAAGGAGACCGACGACGCCTCCAAGGAGCGTCTGGAGGCCCTGCGTCAGGAGATCGCCGAGGTCCAGGAAAAACTCAACGTGCAAAAGGCTGGCTGGCTCAACCAGAAGAACGCCATCGACCACGTGCAAGAGCTCAAGGGACAGCTCGACGAGGCCAGGAGCGAAGAGGAGCGCGCGACGCGCAATGGTGATCTGGGCCGTGCGTCCGAGCTGCGCTACTCCGTGATTCCGGGCCTGCAACAGCAGATTCAGGATTCCGAGGCTGCGCTCGAGGCGCAAAAGCAGCAGGACGGCGAGGGCCTCAACGAACAGGTGACCTCCGATGAGATCGCCGAGGTCGTGAGTGCCTGGACCGGCGTGCCCGTGTCCAAGATGATGCAGGGCGAGCTCGACAAGCTGAAGGGCTTGGAGGGTGAGCTGCATAAGCGCGTCATCGGCCAGGACGAGGCCGTCTCCGCCGTCGCCGCGGCCGTGCGCCGCAGCCGTGCGGGTCTCTCCGATCCGGACAAGCCCATCGGCAGCTTCTTCTTCCTGGGCCCCACCGGCGTGGGCAAGACCGAGCTCGCCAAGGCGCTTGCCGAGTGCCTGTTCGACGACGAGCGCGCGCTCGTGCGTATCGACATGTCCGAGTACATGGAGAAGTTCAGCGTCCAGCGTCTGATCGGTGCGCCCCCGGGATACGTGGGTTACGACGAGGGCGGCCAGCTCACCGAGGCCGTGCGCCGTCGCCCCTACTCCGTGATCTTGCTCGACGAGATGGAGAAAGCTCACCCGGATGTCTTTAACGTGCTGCTGCAGGTGCTCGACGATGGCCGTCTAACCGATGGCCAGGGTCGCCAAGTGTCCTTCAAGAACACGATTATCATCATGACGTCTAACGTGGGCTCCAAGGCTATCGCCGAGCTTTCGGGCAAGGACGAGGAGGAGATGCGCCATCAGGTCGACGCGGCCATGGCTCAGACCTTCCGCCCCGAGTTCCTCAACCGTATCGACGATATCGTGGTGTTCCATCCGCTCGGCATGGCGCAAATCGAAAAGATCGTCGATATCCAGCTTGCCGACGTCCGCGCACGTCTTGCCAAGGAGCGCATGACGCTTGCCATCACCCCGGCGGCCAAGCAGATGCTCGCCGTGGGCGGCCTGGACCCGGTCTTTGGCGCCCGTCCGCTCAAGCGTCTGGTTCAGCGCGAGGTCGTGGATGCCATCGCCGCCGCTATCATCGACGGCACGGTGCGCGAGGGCGATCAGGTGACGGTCGATGCCGACAAGGACGGCGGCTTTACCGTCGTGTGCGACAACACGCCGGCGGCCACCTACGAGGTCCCCGACGCCGAGTAGGTTTTGGGCCATGCCTTAAAATCTACCAGCCGTCTCTAAACGCCAAGGGCGGCGGATCCAATTGGGTCCGCCGCCCTTTTTCGTGCGACAATCGATGGTACTGATCGTGAGTACATGGTAAGGAGATGCGCAGATGAAAAACGAGAACGAGACGAATGCACCGGCGACCGATGCCGCACCCGCCGCACCCAAGCCTGCGCCTAAGCCGGCACCCAAGCCGCGCGACCCCTATATCCGCGCCGAGAACGAGGATGACGACGGCTACGATCCCTACAGCGATCGCCGCCCCGAGCGCGAGCCGATGTTCGAAGCCGACCCCTGGCGCTAGTTGCATCAAGTAGCTAATTTGGCGATGATTTCCTGGGACGGGGTAGTCAAAAAAGTCCCGTCCCAAATCGACTGTCCAGGGAGTCGCATTCGAGCTTGGTTGCCCTCTCAGCCACTCGGCATCCTTCGAGCAGTAATAGTGAAAAAACTTGCTTAAGTGTTAATCAAGTCAGACATAATCTTGATCTCTAATTAATCAAGAATCGCTATAATTTTGATTAGCTAGAGAGCAAGATTGGAGAATCATGGCATTCAACGACTTGATCGCCCAGAAAATAAAGGACTTTGAACAGCAGGGGGTTCCGCAGGTCTTTGAGCGAGACCTTGATCTAGGAAACCCACAGGAGCCAAAGCGCGACAACATCGTAAATGTGATTGTGGGGGCCCGCCGTTGTGGAAAGACGTATCGCCTGTATCAGGAGATGCGGCGGCTTCAGAGCCGGGGCGTCGAGCTTGACCGGATGCTTTACTTCAATTTTGAGGATGAGCGCTTGCGCCCGTATGAGCCATCGCTGCTGGCGGACGTGCTCGACACGTTCTATGCGCTGTATCCTGTTGCTCGAACCGAGGGCGCTTACATTTTCTTTGACGAGATCCAGGAAATTCCCGAATGGGGTGCGTTTCTGCGGCGTGTAGTCGATACGGAGAAAGCGACCGTCTATGTGACGGGATCTTCTTCTAAGATGCTGTCCTCAGAACTTAAGAGCGAGTTCAGGGGTCGTTCTCTTGTGCGAGAGCTTTTTCCGTTGAGTTTTTCGGAATACGTTCGATATAAGACGGGGAGCGTTCTCGAGTCAGATGCGACCTTTTCCCCGAGCGATGCAGCGCTGCTTCGACATCATCTGATCGGGTATCTTGAACGAGGGGGATTCATCGCGACACTTGAGCAGACGCCTGCAGACGCGATTCAGCTGCTACAGGAATATGCTTCGCGAACGGTCGCCATGGACGTCGTTGAACGTTACGACGTCAAGAACCCTCGCCTGGCATCGCTGTTCTTGACGCGGTGTATGGCATCTTCGGGACGAGAGCTGTCAGTGAACAAAGTGTACAACGAGTTCAAGAGCAGACAGATACCCGTCAGTCGTAATTCGCTCAGCGACTTACTTGAGTATTATGAGGACGCCTACCTGTTATTTTCTGTGCCGGAGTTCACGCGTTCACTGGCAAATAACATGCGGTCTGCGTCTAAGGTCTACGCTGTCGACCCTGCGATGTTTGGAGCATTCTCTCCCGCATCGGCATTGGACCAGGGCCAGAGGCTCGAGACCGCAGTGTTCAATGCGCTAAGAAGAAGGACTCCCGCGGTGAGGACCGGCTCGGTCTGCCGCCTGCTAATCAAAGAGAAGAGCAAAAGCCATGAGGTGGACTTTGTGGCTGGGGATGCGCTTCTCATGCGGGCTTATAGCCTGATTCAGGTGAGTGCGGATATGGCAAGTGAGAAAACGCGCGAGCGCGAAATCGCCGCGCTTGATGCCTCGATGGCCCAGTTTGATCTTGGCGAGTCGGCAATCGTTACCATGGATGAACAGACCGATATTCCATGCGAGCACGGTGTGGTACACGTTATGCCCGCATGGAAGTGGCTCCTTGCCTAATCATCTATGGGCCTGTGGGGTCAGGACCTCCTGGCTCCTTCATCACGGTTGGGGAGCACCTTGCTGCGCCAGGCTAGTCCTGGGCTTTGATACTCGGCAGCAGGATCTGCGCGAGGTAGTCGGTTTCGAGCTTAGTGGCACCATCGGCCTTGCCGTCTTTACCCACCAGGTCGTTCTTGATCTGGCTATACGTATAGCGGTTGCCGGTCGTCAGCTCGACAAGCTCAATGGCCGTATCCATGGGGTAGGTCGACACGGGATTCTGCGTCCGCCCGTTGATGGTCTGGGGCACCACGTACGGATAGACGGGGCCGCTGGCGTAGACGGTATAACCGTTGCCTAGATTGGCCGCACCCAAAACCGTATCGCCTTCATCGGGCGTAAAGCTCTCGCCCTCGCGCACCGCGACGAGCGTCACGAGCGGCGTATTGGCGTCGTCGCCCAGATAGATGCATAGCGTGCTTCCGTTTTGCCAAGTTGCGACCTTGCCGTACCACTCGACGGGAATATCGAGCTGGTAGAGGTCGGTTGCCTTGTGGCGAGCGTCAGCATCACGGGACGCCTGTGCCTTTTGCGCGCTCACGGCATTGACGGCGGCGTCGCGCCGCGCGGTTGCTGCCTGCTGGAGCACTTTGGCAGCCGCGGCGGAGCTCGCACCGCCCTCCTCGGCATACTTGGCGGCGGCATCGATCTGGTCGTCAGTCACCGTGTCGGCCGAAGGCACCTTGAGCTTAAAGGTGGCCTGGGCACTTAAATCCTGTCCATCGCTCTTAACGGTGACCTGCGTCTTGGTGGTCGGGACGGTATAGATGGTGCCGTCGGCCGCGATGGGGGAGGCAGCGATGGAGAGCGTGTAATCGCCGGGCAGCAGTTTGATGCCGCGGCCGTGCTCGTCAACATAGAGCGTTTCGCTCACGGAGGAGCCGTCAGAATCCTGACCGCTCACCTGTACGGGAATCTTGGAGCCAGTGGAACAGTCGAGGCCCGCGGCATGCACGCCAATCTGCACTGACATCATCGTGTGGGCATTGGCGGCGACAGCGGCAGCCTGCTCTTGCTGATATCCGTTCCAGGCAGCATAGCCTGCGCCGCCGGCGACGAGCGCGACGGCCACAACGCCGGCAACCATCAGGTTGCGGCGCTTGGGCGGCATTTTACGATGACGGGCCTCGGCCTCATGTGCCGAAGGAACAGACGGTAGGGGGATATCGCCCATGGCGATGGTCTCGTCCACGGCAGGCGCAGAGCCCAGGCCGGGGAGCTCGCGGGTCAGCGAATCCTCGGCCGGCAAGCTGTCGAGCAAGACGGTTTCCTCGCCCGTGTCGGATTCGGGCTGGTTGCCGGCCTCGCTTTCGGTGCCTTCGTGATCTGCCTCATCCTCGGCAGGCTCAACGTCGCCTGCATCCTGATTATCGGATTGCGCCTCGGTTTCCGGCTCATCCTGCACATCAACGCCCGAATCGTCAAACGCAATCTCATCGAGTGAAATCCGGTCTAAGCTCTCCAAGGCCTCAGCGCAAGCTTCTGCATCTTGGGCCGCATCCTCTTGGCCCATCGTCTCATCATTCATACATCCCCCAAGCTCAATATCGGGACAACACTGTACCCAAAAATGGAGCCATATAAAGCGCGTGCGAAATATAAGATCCGATTTAACCTGAGCGCATCGTTCGGCCGCATCCTCGCGGCGGCAAAAGGCCCCCGGAACGCGAACGAATCACATTCCGGGGGCTCTACAATGCGTTGAGTTGCGCGGAGCCGGCTATGCTGCTTCGTGCTCAAGCGATGTCTGCGCCGGGCGCGTTACTCGGCGTGTGCGTAATCCACCTTGGCGCGGCGAGCGGTAGCCTTCTCCCAATCGCTGGTGCCCTCAAAGACATCCTGCTTGTAGGGATTGCGGCCGAGCTTCTTGGCGCGGTAGGCGATGTAGATGATCGCGGCGACGTTGGCGACCAGTGCGGCGATCGAGACCGCGGTAGCGGCGCCGGGGTCGAGCGTGGAGTGGGTCACAAAGATGGACTCCTCCTGGAAGTAGGGGAATACCTGGGCAAACATGCACCAAATAGCCAGCGTAAAGGCGCGGTTCTGGATCCAGCCGCCCTTGTTCCAGATAAAGGCGGCGACGGTGGGCGCCAGCAGCAGCGCAAAGCCGCAGAACCAGGAGTGGGTGGGCAGGCAGTTGTAGGTGTAGCAGAAGTTCCAGATATCGTAGGCGATGATGTAGACCCAGGTCATGTCGGGCCACAGCATATCGGTCTTGTCCTCGGAGGCGTAGACGCTCCACCAACCGGTCATGCAGAAGATGTTGATGAGACCGGCGATGCCGTTGAACACGTTGTTCCAGCCGGCCAGCTGCGTAGCACCTTCGGAGGTGACCCAAGTGGATTGGCCCAGGACAAAGAAGTGATAGGCGCTCTCGAAGTCGGACACGACGGCGATCATGATGTTGATGGCGACGATCACAAACGGCCATGCGCGGAACCAATGCGCCTTGCCGATCTTCCCCCACTGGTACTTAATGGCAATGAAGCCCCAGCAACCGGCCAGCGCCGCGTATACCTTGGCGTAGTGGAACCAGCTGTTCTGGTACACGTGGGTGGGGTTGGTGAGCGCCCACTCGGCACCCTGCGAAACGCCGATGGCGATGGCGACGCAGTAGATGGTCATGGCCAGCGGGGCCACGCCAAAGATGATTGCCGCGCCCAGCTTAGTGCGGCGGCCGACCTCGTTGAGCACGATCAGGCCAATAAAGACCATGGCCCAGCCTGCCCAGTGGATAAGGGTATTGCTACCCCAAACATCGAACAGCATGCTGCTCTCCTTTCACACGCCCGCGGCCCCTCTTCTGATCGCGGGCAGTTTGGCCAAATGTCGTCAGTTCTGGGGCTTGCGCTCCGGATACTTGGCGGTATAGCCCTCGATGTGGAGTGTCGAGGCGATGATTTCCTTGACCGTCTCGTCGGGCACATCGGGGTGTGTGCGGATATACATCAACAACCCCATGATGAGGGTGTAGAACGTCTCGTAGACATGGTCGATGCGTAGCTCATGATGGGCGACAAAATCCACCACGGTGGTGTCGCAGATATACTGCGCCACGCGCTGGACCACGTTGTGCAAAAAGCCGCCGTAGAGCGCACCGCTGCTCGAGGTGAGCGTGCTCGGCAGCTCGTGGCCGCTCACGACCAGACGCTTAAAGAGCGGGGCGACGGTGTCGAGCGCGCCTTCGATATCACCGACGGTGCGGCCGGCGTTCCACTGCTCGAGCTCGGAGATAAAACCGTCGATTGCCTCGTCCATGACAGCGGTGACGGCGGCGTCCATGTCGGCGAAGTAGTGGTAGAACAGCGAGCGCGTGCAGCCGGCTCGCTTGGTCACGGCCGATACCGAAAGATGAGACACGCCCAGCTCGGAGCTCACGGTGCGCACGGCATCGAGGATCTCGCGACGGCGTTCGTCGCCCGTCAGGCGCTTTGCCGCGCTATCGGATGCGGGGACGGCATCGACCACAGAGGTATCTGCTGTGTTGTCGCCCATGTTTTGCCGCCTTTCATCCTCTTTTGCCTGACCGTTCGCCTAACAGTCTTGAATATTGTTGACGGTTCGTCAATACTATTTTTGACACAATGTCAATAATGGCGGGTGAACGGCATGGGGGCATGTCCGGCCTGCAAAAAAGAGGGGCGCCGCGGTCTCGCCGGGCTGTGGCAAGAGAAGGGACAACCATGATTCTCAACGGACCGGGGATTAGCTATACCGAGCCCGATATCGGCGCGGAGTTCGTGCCGCCGATACCGGAGCATCCGCGCGAGGCCATCGTCAAACTGTGCGAGCACTGCACCAACCGCCTGCTGCATCGCGACGAGCTGCTGGGCTACGAGTACTGGTCGTTTGCCGAGGCCGCAACCGACGAGCAAGCCGAAGTGCTCTGCAAGATGAAGATGCGCCGTCCCTATACGCTGCCCGAGATGGTCAAGCTCACCGGCATGCCCGATGCCCAGATCGAGAAGATGCTCGACGACATGAGCTACACGGGTCTGCTCGAGTACAACTGGGAAAACCCCGAGCGCGCCAAGCAGTGGGTGCTGCCCATGCTGGTGCCCGGTTCCGCTGAGTTCCTCAACATGCGCGTGAGCCAGCTCGAGGAGCACCCGGTCTACGCCAAGTTCTTTGAGCAAGCATCCAAAGGCCCACTGTCCAAGGCTACGCCGATGGTGCCGCCCGGAGGTGCCGGTATCGGCATGCACGTCATTCCGGTCGAGAAGGCCATCGATGCCGCGAGCACCTCGGTGCCTATTGAGCATATCGAGCACTGGCTCGACAAATACGATGGCAAGTATGCCGCCAGCACCTGCAGCTGCCGCGCGAGCCGTCGCGTGATGGGTGAGGGCTGCGCCGACGACCCGGCCGATTGGTGCATCGCCGTGGGCGATATGGCCGACTACGTGGTCGAGACCGATCGTGGCCATTACGTGACCCGTGACGAGGTTTACGACATCCTGCGCCAGGCCGAGGACAACGGCTTTGTGCACCAGATCACCAACATCGACGGCGAGAACAAGATCTTCGCCATCTGCAACTGCAACGTCAACGTATGCTACGCCCTGCGCACCTCGCAGCTGTTCAACACGCCTAACCTGTCGCGCTCGGCCTATGTCGCCAAGGTCGAGAAGGACAAGTGCGTGGCCTGCGGTCGCTGCGTTGAGGTGTGCCCTGCCGGTGCCGCCAAGCTCGGCCAGAAGCTCTGCAGCAAAAAGGCCGGCGGCCACGTGCCCGAGTATCCGCGCCAGGAGCTGCCCGATGCCACCAAGTGGGACCACACCAAGTGGTCGCCCAACTACCGCAACGACAACCGCATCGAGACGCATGAGTCCGGCACCGCTCCCTGCAAGACGGCCTGCCCCGCGCACGTTGCCGTTCAGGGCTATTTGAAGCTCGCGGCTCAGGGTCGCTATGACGAGGCGCTGGCACTCATTAAGCGCGAGAACCCGCTGCCCGCTATCTGCGGCCGTGTGTGCAACCGCCGCTGCGAGGACGCCTGCACCCGCGGCCGTGTGGACGCCGCCGTGGCCATCGACGAGGTCAAGAAGTTCATCGCCCAGCGCGATCTGGATGCCGCGACCCGCTACGTCCCGCCCGTGGTGACGCCGACGCGCGCTGGCGGCTTTGATCAGAAGATCGCCATCATCGGTGCCGGTCCGGCCGGCCTGTCCTGCGCTTTCTATCTGGCCGAGAAGGGCTACAAGCCCGTCGTCTTCGAGAAAAACGAGCGCCCGGGCGGCATGCTCACCTACGGCATTCCCAGCTTTAAGCTGCAGAAGGACGTCATTGAGGCCGAGGTCGAGATCATTCGCCTGATGGGTGCCGAGTTCCGCTATGGCGTGGAGGTCGGTCGTGATGTGACGCTCGACGAGCTGCGCGCGCAGGGCTTTAAGGCCTTTTACGTGGCCATCGGCTGCCAGGGCGGCCGCCTTGCCGGTATTCCGGGCGAGGATGCCGTGGACGTGACCGTGGCCGTCGACTTCCTTCGCGAGGTTAACAGCGGCAAGATCGATACCCTGTCCGGCCGCACCATTGTGGTGGGCGGCGGCAACGTGGCCATCGACGTTGCCCGCAACGCCTGCCGTCTGGGCTCTGGGCACGTTGAGATGTTCTGCCTGGAGAGCGAGGTCCAGATGCCCGCCAGCGAGGAAGAACGTCGCGAGGCCGTTGAGGACGGCGCTCACATCAGCTGCGGCTGGGGCCCCAAGGAGATTCACCTGGACGAGGCCGGTCGTGTGTGCGGTATCACCTTCAAGCGCTGCACGCGCGTCTTTGACGACGAGGGCCGTTTTGCGCCCGAGTACGACGAGAACGATCTGCGCCGTGTCGATGCCGACCGTGTCGTCATGTCGATTGGCCAGTCCATTGTGTGGGGCGACCTGCTGGCTGGCTCCAAGGTGGAGCTCGGCCGCGGCCAGGGCGCCCTTGCCGATCCCCAGACTTACCAGACCGCCGAACCCGACATCTTTGTGGGTGGTGACGTCTACACTGGCCCCAGCTTTGCCATCGACGCTATCGCCGCCGGCCACGAGGCCGCGGTGTCCATCCATCGCTTTGTGCAGCCGGGCTCCACGCTCACCATCGGCCGCAATCAGCGCCGCTACACCGCGCTCGACCGCGACGACGTTGTGCTCGAGAGCTACGACAACGCGAGCCGCGAGGTTGCCCACGTGGACCGCGAGCGCGAGAAGGCTGCGCCGTTTAGCGAGTACGTCGAGACCTTTACCGAAGAGCAGGTGCGCGCCGAGACCGCCCGTTGCCTGGGTTGCGGTGCCTCGATCGTCGACCCCAACAAGTGCATCGGCTGCGGCCTGTGCACCACCAAGTGCGCGTTCGACGCCATCCATCTGGATCGCGACCGCCCCGAGTGCTCCACGATGGTCAAATACGAGCAAAAGCTCCCAAGCCTCGGCAAGTACGCTCTAAAGCGTGCCATCAAGATTAAATTTGGTCGTAAATAGGTAGCCATGGCGGGTAAGGGGACGGCGCAGACTAGATCTCGTCGTCCCCTTGCTTTGAGTTTGCATCGAATCAACCTCTGCAGAAAGGGTTTCGCCTTGCATGAATTGGGAATCGTCTATCACATCATTCGCGATGTCGAGAACGTGGCGCGCGCCAATGGCGTGCGTCGCGTTTCGAGCGTCACGCTGCTGCTGGGCGAGGTCTCGGGCGTCGTTCCCGACTTGCTACTCGACGCTTGGCGCTGGGCGGCAGATAAAAAGCCCATCACCGAGGGTGCGGAGCTTATCGTGGAGCCCGTTGAGGCCGTGACACATTGCGAGGCGTGTGGCTGCGACTACGCGACGGTCGAGCACGGCAAGGCCTGTCCCCATTGCGGTAGCGGCGAGACCTATTTGCTGCAGGGCCAAGAGGCTGTCTCTTATACACATCTGACGCTGCCGACGACTAGTCGAGTGTAGAT
>USEK01000038.1 GCA_900553705.1 uncultured Collinsella sp. | reverse complement strand
CGTCGGCAGCGTCAGATGTGTATAAGAGACAGACTAGGTAGTATGCCGTATTGGGCAGAAGTGTCGCCTGTGCTCGACCGTTGCCGTCCATCTTGACGGTGCCGACATGTGCGTCGCTGGCGCCCTCAAAGATATTGAACGTCGCCCCACTAAACTGATAGGTATTGTTTCCGCTGGTAATAGCGGTGTTCGCAGACTGCTTTTGGAAGGAAACAGAGACTGCCGGCAGTACATAGAGCATGTCTTGACGTTTGTTGCCGCCCGATACGGCCCCTAAATAGCGCCGCGCGCGGTGCGGAGCGGCTTTGATGCTTCCTGATTTTGCGTTGTCGTGGAGCCATCGCGCAGCCGCCACGACTTCATCGTCGGCGGTAAAGTGCCCACTCTTGGTTTTGCCCTGAGCGGTCGTGTAGGAGTAGGTGCCGTCGACATGGGTAGTGCCGTTGAGCATCCATACGGCAAGCTGGGTGGCGGCGCGGGCGCGATCGGGTGAAAGATGGTAACCGCCAAACGACGTGGCGGTAGGATATCCGTGACAAACGATTGCCGCGAACTCGTCGTCGAGCCACACCCAGCCTTGATCAAAGTTGAGCCATGGGCCGCCCGGCTTGGTGGGCCCGGGGCGTTCCTGGTTCATGCAGTAGGCAATCGAGGCGTCCTGAGCTTCATATTTGCCGATGAAGAAGGGTCCACAATCATCGCTAATGGTGCGGAAGCCGAGCTGGTCGTAGCCATCGACGGCAAATGCGGCTCCCGGTGCCAGGCAGCCGAAAAGCAGGAAGAGGAGCAGGAGCAGCGGACCTGTTGCGATTGCGCTGTGGACAGAGTGCGTGGGTGCGTTGGACATGGCTGCTCCTTATCCCTCGTGCGCCGCACGGGGAGGCCGCGGCGCTTGGGATGAGGCTACCGCCATGGTTCATGCGGGTAAGTACCAGAAGCTGACCAAAAGCTTGCCTGATTTCTGACAAATCGAGCTCAAATACAATAATCAAGCAAAAGCGCAGGTAGAAGATAAGGAGAACAGGAGGTCAAAGGTCCTCATCTCCACAATTGACGCGATTTTCAAACGAATCTCCACAGCTAAAACAAGCATCGCCACTCTTGTATCGAACAAGACAACCGCGTTATACTATCCCCCACATATGCGGGCATCGCCAAGTGGTAAGGCATCAGCTTCCCAAGCTGACACTCGCGGGTTCGAGTCCCGTTGCCCGCTCCATTCGAATTTCAGGCACGGTAACGTTTCGTTACCGTGCCTTTTTCAATAAAGTGCCGGGACTCGAACCCGACAGGGTGCGAGCGTTAAATAAACGCGAAGCGTTTATAGCGAGCAGGCAAGGTCGCCGATAGGCGACCGCAGCCGGTGCGTATTTGCGAAGCAAATACGCAGACGTCCCGTTGCCCGCTCCATGGAGCAAGGAAGATTTCGGGAATGGTAGATTCAGCCCGCTTTGCTCCCACACTTCCCCGGATCTCGGTATGCCACTGAAGCCGGTGCGGATTTGCGAAGCAAATAACGCAGACGTCCCGTTGCTCGCTCCAATTCCAAAATGTTAGGTTAATGCCTGCTGCCCATACTTGCACCTGCGCACGGTACAATGGTTAGGTTACGACCAACGTGCCAATAACCAAAAAGGAGCCGCTATGATCGATCGCTATACCCGCCCGGAGATGGGACACATCTTCTCCCTCGAGAACAAGTACGCCATTTGGCAGGAGATCGAGGTTCTGGCCTGCGAGGCCCAGGCGGAGCTCGGCAAGATCGGTATTTCCAAAGACGAGGCCCAGTGGATCCGCGACCATGCCAACTTTGAGAAGGCGAAGGTCGATGAGATCGAGGAAGTCACGCGCCACGACGTCATTGCCTTCCTGACCAACATGAAGGAATACATCGATGCCGATGTTCCCGAGGGCGACCCCAAGCCCAGCCGCTGGGTTCACTATGGCATGACCAGCTCCGATCTGGGCGACACGGCCCTGTGCTACCAGCTCACCCAGGCCTGCGACCTGATCATCGAGGACGTCAAAAAACTCGGCGAGATTTGCAAGCGTCGCGCCTTTGAGGAGCGCAACACGCTCTGTGCCGGCCGCACTCATGGCATCCACGCCGAGCCGATGACCTTCGGCATGAAGTTTGGCTCTTGGGCCTGGGAACTCAAGCGCGATCTGGATCGTCTTGAGGACGCCCGCAAGAATGTTGCCTTCGGTGCTATCTCGGGCGCTGTCGGCACGTACAGCTCCATCGAGCCGTTCGTCGAGGAGTACGTCTGCGAGCACCTGGGCCTGGTCCACGATCCTCTGTCCACGCAGGTCATCAGCCGCGATCACCATGCCTACCTTGCCGGCGTGCTTGCCACTACAGCGGCCACCTGTGAGCGCATCGCTACCGAGGTTCGCAATCTACAGAAGACCGATACGCTCGAGGCCGAGGAGCCGTTCCGTAAGGGCCAAAAGGGCAGCTCAGCCATGCCGCACAAGCGCAACCCCATCACCATGGAGAAAGTCTGCGGTCTGTCGCGCGTCGTGAAGTCCAACGCCCAGGTTGCCTTCGATAACGTCGCCCTGTGGCACGAGCGTGACATTTCGCACTCCTCTGCCGAGCGCGTCGCCCAGGCCGATAGCTTCATCGCCCTCGACCACATGTTCCAGTGCCTCATCCGCGTTATCGACGGCCTGCAGCTGTATCCCGCCCGCATGATGGCCAACCTCAATAAGACCCGCGGCCTCATCTTCTCCTCCAAGGTGCTGCTCGCCCTTGTCGATACGGGCATCACCCGCGAGGACGCGTACGCCATTGTGCAGGAGAACGCTATGGCAACCTGGCACGAGGTACAGGATTGTGTCTCCGGCCCCACCTTTAAGGAGCGTCTCGAGGCCGACCCGCGCTGCACCGTCAGTCAGGAGAAGCTCGACGAGATCTTTGATCCGTGGGACTTCCTCACCCGTATCGACACGGTCTTTGATCGTCTGGAGCAGCTGAGCTTCGAGTAGGCTCGGGCATAACGTTAGCTTTTTAGGGCGCTTTGCTGGTAATGTGTGTTGCCGGCAAAGCGCCTCGTTGCATTTAGGGAAAGACGGGGATAATAGTCGTCTCGAATAACATTCTGAGAGGGGATCGCATGATTTCGTTTGATTACAAGCCTCAGGGCGTGTGTGCTCGCAATATTCACCTTGACCTTTCCGATGACGGCAACAAGGTGATGGGCGTTGAATTTACCGGCGGCTGCGACGGCAATCTCAAGGCTATCTCCAAGCTGGTCGAGGGCGCTCCTGCCGATCGCGTAATCGAGGTTCTCGCCGGTAATACCTGCGGTATGAAAAAGACCTCCTGCGCCGACCAGCTTACACGCGCTATCGAGGCCGCTCGCGCCGAGATCGCCTAATGGGTATCGCCGATCACATCAAGAACGGAATATCGCGTCGCGGCTTCGTACTCGGTGGGGCTGCCGCGGGCGCTGCCACGGTACTTGCCGGATGCTCGAAAAAAACGGGCACCAGCGATGATGCCGCCGGCGAGCCGCAGGTTATCAAGGACGATTCCAAGATCATCTCGATTACGGATGAGTACGAGGCAGTCGACATCGATCTTGAGCCGGCGGCGTCGTGGACGCTGCCTCTGGGTACGCTGCTGTACTACTGCGACGGCGATTACGCCGCGGCGATGATGGCGCCCGCATCGGCGCTGCACGCCAACACACTCGGTGTGCTCAACCTGGGTGATGGCTCGCTTACCACATTAATCGAGGATCCTATCGAGGGCACGGGATATGCATTCTACGATGTCCGTGCCGGCGACGGCGTATTCGCGTGGGTTGAGATGAACTTTGCCAATTCATCGTGGAAGCTCTACGCTCAAAATCTGTCGGGCGCTTCGCTCTCTGGCGACGTGGTTGAGCTCGATCGAGGTGGCAAGGACTATGATCCGCCCCTGTTTACGGCGTTCGGGTCATCGGTCATCTGGTATAAAATGCCTTCGGCAGGCGGCAATAAAACGAGTAGTGATTCGTTTTGCTATCGTCGCTCGCTTGATGAATCCAAGGCCGAGATAATTTGGAAATCGACGGGCCGCTTTGCATCGGCCCCGCGCGCGAGCGACGGCATTTTGACCATCTCGCCGCGTGTCCGCAACGACGAGGGCGTCTACTACGGCATAACGGCAATCGATCTGACCGACGGCAACAACACCAAGCGTGCCCAGTTGGTCCTCCCTTCGTCAGTTTCGCCTTTCGAGGCCGTATATATGGGCGATACCTTCGTGTTTTCTATCGAGGCGGCCTATAGTGGCGTGGGCAGCCTGGGCAATATGGGCACGTATATCGGTAATGAGGGAGGGCCGTACCTCTTTCTGTCACGCGAGCCGCTCGCATGTGCGGCTGGCAAGAAGAATAAATACCTTGTTAAGGTACAGGCGTCGCATTTCCTGATCGACACCTCTGCCAAGACCTATGGCTCGCTGCTGTCGCCCGACCGCGCTTTGGAGTATGGCGATTATCCAGCTACGGCGGGAAAATCGGACTCATTCCTTACGTACGCCACGGTGCGCAACAGCCAGGGTATACCAGAGACAGTCACTGCACGCCTATTCTCTCTTTAAGCTTAGAGGGGTTAAAAAGGCGCCAACAGGGGAATAAACGCGTTGTAATTGTGAGTACCGCCCGCCGAGCTGCCGCGTCATAGCGGCATCTGGCGGGCTCAGGTGCGTTAAAATGGGCTTGTTCTTAGCTAATTGAGACAGGGGGGCCGTGTTATGGCTTCAGATGCAAAAAAGATTCTGCTGGTCGAGGATGAGAAGGCAATCCGTGACGCCGTCGCTGCCTATCTCGAGCGCGAAGGCTACTGGGTTGTGGGCGTCGGCGACGGCCAGTCCGCGATCGAGGAGTTCGAGAAGCATCAGTTCGACCTGGTCGTGCTCGACCTTATGCTCCCCAAGATCCCCGGCGAGCGCGTTTGCCGCACCATTCGCGATACCTCGGATGTCCCCATCATCATGCTGACGGCTAAGGGCGAGATCGAGGACCGTATTATCGGTCTTGAGCTCGGCGCCGACGACTATCTGATTAAGCCGTTCTCGCCGCGCGAGCTCGTCGCTCGCGTTCGCGCTCTGTTCCGCCGTGCCCATCAGGCCGACGAGCCCGCCGTCGAGGTACTCGACTTCGGCGATCTGGTCATCGATATCTCGGGCCACAAGATCTTGGTCGAGGGCAAGGAAGTCGATCTGACGGCTTCCGAGTTCAAGCTGCTCACCACGCTTGCCCGCCATCCCGGCCGTGTGTATAACCGCATGGAGCTGGTCGAGAAAGTGCTTGGGTATGACTTTGAGGGCTATGAGCGCACCATCGATAGCCACGTGAAGAATCTTCGCGCCAAGCTGGGCGATGATCCCAAGAAGCCCAAGTGGCTCTACACCGTCCATGGTGTCGGCTATCGCTTCGAGGCTCCGGCCAAGACCGATAAGTCGGACGAGAAATAGGGAAATCACTTATGACACCTGCGCGCTTTGAAATCGGACAAAAGCACAAGCAGGAGAGCGAGGCGGGTTCCAAGGCTAGTTGGAACACGCCTCGTTCCGATTCACGGCCAACGATGAGCTATCCCTCGCGCATGGCACTTGCTTTTGCTCTGACATCGCTCATGACGGTATTGGTGCTGGTGGGCGTTGTCTCTGTTGTGTGGGGCACGGTCTTTTCGGATTACACACGCTCCAATATCGTCGAAATCGCAAATTCCGCTGCCGAGAAGTTGGCAACCTCATATGAGGAAAACGGCTCTTGGACCGCGGGAGAACTGCGCACGGTCGCAACGTCGAGTTTGGTTTCCGACGATCTGGGCATGCAGGTCGTCAATAAAAAGGGCGTGATCGTTTATGACGATTCCTGGCCCTCGGCAAGCGCCACCGCCGATGTACGCGAAAACCAGGCTACGACCGACGACACGAGCGGCAAGAGGGCATCGCATAGCCCGGTCTCGTCTGCTCCAACCGACTCCGATAGCGTTGCTAACGTCGAGATTGTAACGTCTTCCGGCGAGCATGTCGGACAGGTAAAGCTGTGGGCCATCGGCTCCGACGCTCTGCTCACCAAGGCGGACTCTGCGTTTAGGGAGAAGACCTTTAACGCCATGGCCCTCGCCGCGGTTGTTGCAATCTGCATTTCGGTCGTTATCGGATCGCTCGTGTCGCGCATGCTCACCAAGCCGATTCATCGCATCACCAGTACCGCAAAGCAAATCCGTGACGGCGACCTGTCGGCTCGCACGGGACTGCGCGGTGATGACGAGATCGATCAGCTGGGTGAGACCTTCGATGAGATGGCCACTTCGCTCGAGAAGGATATGAAACACGAGAAGCGCCTGACCTCAGACGTTGCACACGAGCTTCGCACGCCGCTTATGGCCATGCTCGCAACGGTCGAGGCCATGCAGGATGGCGTGTATCCCACCGACGATGAGCATTTGGAAACCGTTGCTTCCGAGACGCGTCGCCTGGCTCGTCTGGTGCAGCAGATGCTCGACCTGTCGCGCATGGAAAACAGCACGGCTCCGCTCAACCTTGAGCCGGTGGACATGGTTCCTTTTGTGCGTTCCATCGTCAATGCCCAGGAGCGCCTGTTTGTCGACCGCGATCTGCGCCTGCGTTTTGCGGACGAGACCCAGGGTCACGACGATGTCGTTGAGGCCGATCCCGACATGATCACGCAATGTGTTATCAACCTCATGAGCAACGCCATGCGCTACACCCCCGAGGGCGGTTGGGTCGTGGTGTCGGTGCTCAGTGACCGCAAGCACGTCAGCATTGCCGTTTCTGATACCGGCATCGGTATTGCCAAGGACGATCTGTCGCGCATCTTCGGGCGGTTTTGGCGCGCCGATGCCAGCCGCGCCCGCGAAGCTGGCGGCCTGGGCGTTGGCCTCGCCGTGACCAAGCAGATCGTCGAGCGTCACCATGGCTACATATCCGTGGAGTCGGAGCTTGGAAAGGGTACGACTTTTACAATTCATCTGCCCCGCGAGCACACGGCGGACGCGGCATCTACTACAATGGAGCACTAGCTTTTCGCTATTCGGTGAAGGAGGGGCCGCGTCCCTGCCGCTCCGAGTTTGCGAAAACATGCGGGAAAGAACCCGCATTTCTGTCGTATTTAGGTAAGGAGTGACTCACGTGACAACGATGGAGCGTCGTCCGGATTCCCGTGGCAAGGTTCGTGATATTTACGATGCCGGTGAAAACCTGCTGATGGTCGCCACCGACCGCATTTCTGCGTTCGACTTCATTCTTCCCGACGAGATTCCGTTTAAGGGAGAGGTACTCAATCGCATCTCGGCATTCTGGTTCGATAAGTTTGCCGACATCGTCCCCAACCATCTCGTTTCCATCGACCCGGCGGATTTCCCCGAGGAGTTTGCTGAGTATCGTGACTACCTCGCTGGCCGCGCCATGCTGGTTAAGAAAGCCCAGACGATTCCTATCGAGTGCATCGTCCGCGGCTATCTGACCGGTTCGGGCAAGAAGACCTACGACGAGAACGGCACCGTCTGCGGCATCCAGCTGCCTGAGGGCCTGACCGAGGCTTCCAAGCTTCCTGAGCCGCTGTTCACGCCGTCCACGAAGGCCGAGATCGGTGACCACGACGAGAACATCTCGTTCGAGCGTTGCTGCGAGATCGTGGGCGAGGACATCGCCACGCAGATTCGTGACCTTTCCCTCAAGATCTACAAGGCCGCTGCCGAGTACGCCGCGACCCGTGGCATCATCATTGCCGACACCAAGTTCGAGTTTGGTGTTATTGATGGCAAGGTCACGCTGATCGACGAGTGTCTCACGCCCGACTCCAGCCGTTTCTGGCCTGCTGCCAGCTACGAGGAGGGCAAGATCCAGCCTAGCTACGACAAGCAATTCGTCCGCAATTGGCTCAAGGCCAACTGGGATATGACGGGGGAGACCCCGCACCTGCCCGCCGAGGTCATCGATGGCACGTCCGAGCGCTATCGCGAGGCCTTCCAGATCATCACGGGCTCCCAGTTCACAAGCATGAAGGAGAACGCATAAGTGAGTACCCGTAGCGCCACGAACAAGCGCACGCAATCCCACGAAGTTACCGGGGTTGCGCGCAAATCTGCCGCATCTGCTAAGCCCGCCCGCCAAGCAGCGAGCTCCGTTCGCGTCGTGCCGGCTTCGTCTAAGGCACGCCGCAAAGAGCTCGAGAAGGGCGAGAACCTCGAGGGCCTCTCTAAAGAGGAGAAGCGCGCCCGCAAGGCTAAGCAGCGCGCCAAGGAGGACCGCATCTATACGGTGTCGAATATCCTCCTCAAGCAGGACGAGGACTACACCAAGCGCCGTCGCATCTGGTGGATTGTGCTCGCCATTGGCATGGTGCTCGTCGTGGCAATTTGGGCCTCGCTGTACTTCGCTCCCGCTGGCATGGTGTCCAGCCCCGTCCAGATGGTCGGTATTGTTTTGTCCTACGTCGTCATTCTGGGTGACTTTATCTACGACTTCGTTCGTATTCGTCCCCTGCGCAACATGTACCGCGCGCAGGCCGAGGGCATGTCCGAGAACAAGCTCAACGCTCTTATCGAGCGTTCGGCTGCCGAGGAGGACAAGAAGGACTCCAAGAAGAAGTAGCGTTTGCATACATACTTATCGCTAAGATATAAGGCGCGTCGTTTTTGCGGCGCGCCTTTTTACTGTTCTATAGATAGATGGAGTGGCACATGATTCGAGCTGCCCTGACGGTCGAAGAGGCTCTGGAGGGCATGAAGGCCCTGGAGCCCAAGATTAAAAACTACGCGCGCCTGGTCGTCCGCAAGGGCGTAAACGTCAAGCCCGGCCAGGAGGTCGTCGTTCAGTCTCCGGTCGAGTGCGCGCCGTTTGCGCGCGTGGTGGTCGCGGAGGCCTATGCTGCCGGCGCCGGCCACGTGACGGTCATTTGGGCCGATGATGCCGTGACGAGGCTTACGTACGAGCATGTCGAGAAAAGCTATTTTGAGCAGACGCCCGAGTGGAAGCGGATGCAGCTGGATTCCTTGGCCCAGGATGGTGCCTGCTTTGTCTTTATCGAGGGTGCGGATCCTGCGGCCCTCAAGGGCATCAATCCAGCCAAGCCGGCCGCGGCATCAAAGGCGAGGAATACGCAGTGCAAAGTTTTCCGCCGTGGACTGGATTACAACATCAATCCGTGGTGCATCGCCGGCGCTCCGGTCGTGGCTTGGGCGCACGAGGTGTTCCCAGGAGACGCCGATGAGGTTGCAATCTATAAGCTGTGGAATGCGATTCTGCACACCGCGCGCGCCGATGGCCAGGACCCAGAGAGCGACTGGGAACTCCATGACGCCGCATTCGAAAAGAACCTGCGTTTCCTGAACGACAATCGTTTCGACTACCTGCATTACACCGCGGCAAATGGAACCGATCTGACGATTGGCATGACGAAAGGTCACGAGTGGGCCGGCGGCAAGGGCAAGACGCCCGATGGGCACCCCTTCTTCCCCAACATTCCCACCGAGGAAGTCTTCACTTCGCCCGATCGCATGCGCGCCGACGGTATCGTGTACTCTGCCATGCCGCTCATCCACCACGGCAATAAGGTCGACGATTTTTGGATTAAGTTCGAGGGCGGCCGCGTGGTGGACTACGACGCCCGCGTGGGCAAGGCAACGCTCGCAAGTATCATCGATACTGACGAGGGCGCTGCTCACCTGGGAGAGGTCGCACTCATTTCCAAGAACACGCCGATCCGCGAAAGTGGTGTTCTGTTCTACGATACGCTCTATGACGAGAACGCTAGCTGCCATCTCGCGCTAGGTGTAGGTTTCCCCGAATGCATCGAGGGTGGGTATGACATGTCCAAGGAGGAGCTCCTGGAGCATGGCGTTAACGTCTCGAGCACGCACGTCGATTTTATGATCGGCACGGACGACATCGATATTATGGGCATTACGCCTGATGGACGTGAAGTTGTGATTTTCCAGAACGGCCAATGGAGTTGGGAATAGTCCCAGACCGTGGTACAATGCCACCCGCGGGCCGTTAGCTCAGCTGGCAGAGCAGGGGACTTTTAATCCCAAGGTCCAGGGTTCGAACCCCTGACGGCCCACCATGGAATAGAAAGCGATCAACTCCGGTTGGTCGCTTTTTTGTTGCCGGTGCACGGGTTCGAACCCGTCGGGGCGCGGAGCTGAGTAAACGCGTGAGCGTTTGCCAGCGCAGCGCGCAAGGCGCGAAAGCGCCGCAGCGGCCGCCTGCGAAGCAGGCTGAACCCCTGACGGCCCACCCAAAGATTGTTGAGACGGTCAACTTCGGTTGGCCGTCTTCTTTGTTGCCGGTGCACGGGTTCGAACCCGTATCTATCTATATATAAGAACGCTTGGCGAACAAAACCCGCCTTTTACCGATGGGAAACAAATAGCTGATGCCTTTGGAGTAAAGTAGCGCTCCAGAGATGACCGATGTCTCAATACTCATAAAACAGCTGGTCATCGCCAATATCAGAAGCCAATGCTTCAGTTTTAACCTCAGTGATGCGACTGAGGGCCCTATTCATTTGTGAACAAAATATGGAGTGCGCGATTCCCGCCCACGGCGCCCCTCCGGTCTGGCAATATATCTCCTTGCCGCGCGGC
>USEK01000037.1 GCA_900553705.1 uncultured Collinsella sp. | reverse complement strand
ATCTACACTCGACTAGTCGTCGGCAGCGTCAGATGTGTATAAGAGACAGGTAACCATTGTGCACGCATCGGTTGGATCGGGCCACAAAGCCGCCGCCAACGCGATTGCACAAGCATTTGACCTTATCCGTGGCACCAAGGGAATCCCTGAGGATATTGAAATTGAAGTGCTCGATATCCTTGATTTTGGACGTATTAAATTCGACGGCAATAAGACCGCGGCTTCTTTTACGGGAGCCACACGCCCCATTTACGACCTGACCTGGCGATATACGCTTACGGGACATCTTCTCTGGGGTGGCGGCACGGCATGGTCACGTATTATGTTCCCTGCCTTCAACGAATATGTCCGCACCCGCAGGCCCATAGCCGTGGTTGCAACACACATTACGGCAGCCAACGTCGCTGTGGGCGCCCGTGTAATTACGGGTATCGATTATCCAGTCATCTGCGTACCAACAGACTATGAAGTCGAAGGCTTTTGGCCCCACAAGGACACCGACCTGTTCTGCGTAGCCAACGAATTTATGGCCGAGACACTTCGCCCCCGTAAAGTTCCCGAGACCAAAATCCGCATTACAGGCATCCCCATTCGCGCCGGGTTTGATACGGACTACAATCGCGATGAAGAACTCGAGAAGTTCAATCTCCCCGCTGACAAGACCGTTGTGTTGGTGATGGCCGGTGCCAGTTTGCCTCAACCGTACGTTCGCTTTCGCGCGGAGATGGACCGCACACTCCCCTTCCTGCGCAGCTTCGAGGACATGCACTTTATCTTTTTGCCGGGCAAGGATAAGGAATACGCCACCCGCCTCAAGACGCTCTTCGACGCCATGAAGCTCGACAACGTCACGGTTCTGGACTACGTGGACGACATGGCGGCCCTCATGCACGGCTGCGACCTGGCAATCCTCAAATCGGGCGGACTCACCGTCACTGAGTGCCTGTGCGCGCATCTGCCGATGATTCTGCTGGGCAAATCATACGGTCAGGAAAAGGCCAACACAACGATGCTCACCGGCATGGGCGCCAGCATGCACGTCACCACCGCACGAGAACTCATCGTGACGTTGCGCCATCTCCACGATCATCCGGAGTCGCTCAAGGCACTGCTCATCAATGGCGAAGTCCTGCGCCGTCCCCACGCAGCCGAAGACATAGCCATCGCAACCATGGAGCTCGTAGGCAAACCCCAAAAGCGCAAACGAGCCTTCTGCCGCTTCTACTGGGGCGATAAACCCGCGCATATTCGCTAGGGTCTTAATGTCCGCTAGCCTGCGGGAGGCCCTATATATCATCCCGTGCTCAAACATTCTCGCTTCGCTGCGAAACTGCGCGCGGGACGATATATAGGGCCTCCCGCAGGCTAGCTGCGTTAACGTACTAGCAGCTATACCAGATTCCCCACCACTAGAACCTGCAAAGGGGACCCAGAAAATATAAATACAGTAAGTCGATGCGACAAAGGAGGCGTCCCTTTATCGCATCGACTTACTAGAAAAGTAAATATTGTTTCAAGCTGGTAGCCGCCCGCCCGGGGCTTACCTATATCGTTCCACGCGCAGTTTCGCAGCGAGCGAAGCGACGCGAGAATGTTTGAGCATGGAATGATATAGGTAAGCCCCGGGCGGGAGGGATACAAGCGTCCCTAGGCGACGCCGCTGGAGCCGAAGCCTCCGTTGCCTCGGTCGGTTTTATCCAGTTCGTCTACCTCTATGAGGTTAACCGTGGGGACTTCTTGGATGACGAGTTGGGCTATGCGGTCGCCTTTGTTGATTTGGATGTTGTTGGAGGGGTCCAGGTTGATGAGGATAACCTTGAGTTCTCCTCGGTAGTGGGCGTCGATGAGGCCAGGCGTATTGACTATAGACAGACCCTGTTTGATGGCGAGACCGCTACGGGGCTGGACGAAGCCGGCGTAGCCATCGGGCAGGGCGATGGCCAGCCCAGTAGAGACCAGACGGCGTTCGAAGGGCTTCAGGACGCAGTCCTCGTTGGAGCGCAAATCCAAGCCGGCATCGGTGGGATGGACGTATTTGGGAAGCTCGACGGTGGGGTCGAGACGCTTTATGTTGACGGTAATGTTGGACATGGAATCACCTTAGCTTGTCGAGCTCTTGCAGAAACTCATCGACGTCTTTGAAATCGCGGTAGACCGAGGCAAAGCGGATGTACGCCACCTTGTCGATCTTGGCCAAACGCTTGAGCACCATGTCACCCAACTCATGGGACGTGACGGCCGTCAGCGTGCGAGAGCGCAGCTCGACCTCGATGTCGTCGATAATCTCATTGAGCTTCTTAGTGTCGATATCGCGCTTGATGGTGGCGCGCATCAAGCCGACGAGCAGCTTATTGCGATCGAACCGCTGCTTGGTTCCGTCTGACTTAATGACCTCGATTGGGTCTTCGCATCGCTCAAACGTTGTAAAGCGATAGTTACACGAGCAACATTCGCGACGGCGCTTAATGGTGTTATTTGACTCCTGCATACGGGAATCAACGACGCGGGTATGTGCCTTGCCACATTTGGGACAGCGCATGGTACCTCCTCTTAAACGATAACAAGGGTACCATGCGCAGCGCGATAATGATTACGAACGAGCAGGAACCTTAAGATGCGCACCGGCGGCGAGCGAACCATGCTCCAGATGATTGACGTTACGGATCATGTCGGAAGTCTCTTGCGTGGAAAGGCCTTCGATGGGATATTCCTCGGCAAGCGACCAAAGAGAATCGCCAGGCTGAACGCGAATGGTCTCGTAGGTAACGTTGGAAACGGACTCGGCATACGCGGCGTGACGAGCGCTAAAGACCAACGTAGCGAGGACAACGAAGAGCGTAAGCGAAACGGCAACAGCGACAATCGTCGGAACCTTCAGGGCAACGCGGGCCGGCGCGACTGCAGCCTGCTGATTGCGAGCAGACTTTACGGTCAAAGGCTGAAAGCCGGAGCGGCCACCCTGAACAACAGTAAAAGTGGGTTCCGCAGGCATCTCGAGCTTAAGGGCGAGGTTTCCCTGGACCATATTCGTTGCTTTCATCATGTTCTCCTCTCGCGTGTTTTGCTGAGAACAGTTTTATCAAGCCGCGCGGACAAAAATGTCTAGCGCGAGAACGAATGTTCGGTTATTATTATCTTCGAACAGTTGTTCCTGTCAAGCAAAATTCGAACATTTGTTTGACATGGGTAGAGAGGATGCCCTGATGGCTCGCAAAATTACCAAGCGTCAGCAGCAAATTTACGACTTCATCAAGGAATATCAGCAGGAGAAGGGTTATCCGCCCAGCGTGCGCGAGATGGCTTCTGCCGTGGGACTTTCCTCCCCCAGCACCGTGCACGCCCATCTATCTGCCCTGGAGGCGCGCGGGCTACTCAAGCGCGATGCCACCAAACCGCGCGCCCTGGAACTCTTTAACGAGGACGGTTCCTCTGTCTCAATTTCTAAATCTGACGAGCCCACCGCACCTCGCGGAACGGTCTCGCTACCGCTCGTTGGTCGCGTCGCGGCTGGGATTCCCATTCTGGCCGAGCAGAATATCGAAGACACTTTTACTATCCCGACCGAAATCGCCACCGATCAGGGTTCCTTTATCCTTGAGGTGCATGGGAGCTCAATGATCAATGTCGGCATCTTCAATGGCGATTACATCATCGTCCGTGAACAAAAGAGCGCCATGAACGGCGAAATTGTCGTGGCCATGATTGATGGTTCAGCGACCGTCAAGACGTTCTACAAGGAGCAGGGACGCGTACGCCTGCAGCCCGAGAATGACACCATGGAGCCTATCTATGCAACGAATCCCGTTATCTTGGGCAAAGTCGTCGGCTTGATGCGCCGGTTCTCGTAATGCAAAAACGCATCACCATCTTTGATACCGTCCGCGGGTTTACGATGATTTCAATGGCAGGTTTTCACGCTTGCTACGATCTCGCCTACCTGTACGGTTGGGATATGCCCTGGTTTACCCAGACTGTCTTTCAAGACGTCTGGCGCGCCAGCATCAGCTGGGTATTTTTGTTTATCGCAGGTTGGATGTGCACGCTCTCACGCAACAATGCTAAACGAGCGTCCAAGTACGCTGCCGCAGCTTTGGTCGTCTGGATCGCAACAACGCTCGTATCGGTCGACGATTCAGTGAACTTTGGCATCATTTATTGCATGGCGGCGTGTACCGCTGTGGCAGCCGTAGCACGACCGATGCTTAAGAAAGTGCCCAGCACATGGGGCATCGCGATATGCCTCGCTCTCTTCGTGGCGACATGGGGCATCCCGAAATCGACCTATTCATTCCCCTATTTGGCGTGGCTAGGATTTCCCGGCCCCCGGTTTGTTTCAGGCGACTATTATCCAATCATCCCGTTCATATTCATGTACCTCACAGGATACTTTACTGCGCGTACCGCTCAAAGATGTGAACATCCCGCACCAAGCTGGGTCTACGCCAATCCCATCCCGGCGCTCACCAGCCTTGGACGTCATGCACTCCCCTTTTATCTGCTGCATCAGCCCATCATACTGGGCATTTTGGAGCTCGCCTACTCGGTGCGATAACGCTCAAGCCGAGGTGCAATACGAGCCGGCAGTTTCGCCACAATACGAACGCCATCCTCAAGATATTCCTCGTGTAAAAGGGTCCCCTGCTCATGCACGAGCGTGATGAGCGCACCTTCGCGATATGGAATGTCGGCAGAAAGCAGCACATCAGTGGCAGCTGCCTCACGAGCAATGCGATCGACGAGATCGTCGAGCCCCTCGCCCGTTTGGGCCGAGAACAGAACAGCTTCCGGATAACGACGACGGAAACTCAATCGATCGACGCTATCGAGAAGATCGATTTTATTGAATACGGTCAGCGTTAAACGCTCTCCGGCGCCGATCTCATCAAGCACGCGGTCGACAGCCTCCAGCTGCCGCTCATAGTCCTCGTCAGACGCATCTACGACTTTGAGAATTAGATCGGCACCCAACACCTCGGACAGTGTCGATTTAAAGGCATCGACCAGACCATGCGGCAGCTTTTGAATAAAGCCGACGGTATCGGTAATCGTCATGCCGCGACCGCCAGGCAGGCGATACGAACGCGTCGTCGGGTCGAGCGTAGCAAACAACTTGTCCTGCGAAAGTACCGTAGAGCCGGTCAGACGATTGAGCAACGTCGATTTACCGGCATTGGTATAACCGGCTAACGCGACGCGAAACGCCGGTGACTCAATGCGGTTCTTGGATTGAACATCGCGACGCTGTTCAACCTGCTTGAGCTCACGACGAAGCGCAGCGATCTTATTACGAATGAGGCGACGGTCGACCTCGAGCTGACTTTCGCCCTGACCAAAGCGTGAGCCGATGCCGCCGCGCGTCTGTTCTTTGGCAAGATGACTCCACATGCCACGCAGACGAGGCAACAGATATTGAAGCTGTGCCAGCTGTATCTGTAGGCGTCCCTCACGCGTCTGAGCATGAAGGCCAAAGATATCCAAGATCAGTGCAGTACGATCGATAATCTTTACCGGCTCGCCCACGGCTTTCTCCAAATAGGATTGCTGCGAGGGCGTCAGGTCGTCGTCAAAAATAACGACATCGGCATCCATGCGATGTACCAGGCCGCACAGCTCTTCAACCTTACCGGAACCGATAAACGATTTAGGATACGGCTTTACCAAACGCTGCGATAAGCGTTCCACGCACTGGGCACCAGCCGTGTGGGCAAGACGCTCCAGCTCATCAAGCGAGCGATCGAGCGGCCATGCATTGTCGCGCCATTCAACACCAACCAAAATGGCACGCTCGGGCTCGGGTGCCGTGGGAACAAGAGGAAAACGGGCCATTAGGCAGCCTCAATACGATGCAGGATATCCTCAACGACCTCATCGATCGTAAATTTATCCATATCAAACCACACGATACGGTCATCGCGCTTAAACCACGAAAGCTGACGCTTGGCATAACGACGCGAACGCATCTTAATGAGTTCGCGAGCCTCATCCATGCTCATCACACCATTGAAAGCATCGATGATCTCTTTATAGCCAATTGCCTGCATCGACGTCAGGGCATCTCCCAGCCCCTGGTCCATAAGACCGCGGACCTCATCGACAAGACCCTGCTCAAACATCAGATCGACACGCAGGTTAATGCGCTCGTAGAGCACCTCGCGATTACGCGTCAGACCAAACCACAGAGCGTGATAATGCTCGCGCGGAACACTAAACTGCGACTTTTGCTGCGCATAGGAGACGCCATCATCGTGCATTTCGAGCGCGCGAATCACGCGGCGAACATTATGGGGGTGGATGACCGCAGCGGACTCGGGATCACGCTCGGCAAGCAGGGCATGCAGTTCTTCCTCGCCAATACGCTCGGCAAGCTCCTGATAGCCCACACGACGATCGTCCTCAAGTTCACCCGAGGGAAAGTCCATCTCATCAAGGGCGGCCTTGAGATACAGCCCCGTACCTCCACAAAAAACCGGCAGGCAACCCAAACCAAGGAGACGTTCAACATGCGCGCGAGCGTCAGCCTGATAAAGCGCAGCAGAATATGCCACACCCGGCTCTACAATGTCAACGAGACGCAGCGGCGCCGTGCACTCATCGGGCGCCATCTTTGCGGTACCGATGTCCATGCCGCGATAGATTTGCATCGCATCACACGACAGCACTTCGGACGAAAGACGAGCGGCCAAACGGTCGGCAACATCACTCTTACCTACCGCCGTCGGACCAACGATCGCAACGGCGGAAAGACCTGCCCCGGGAGCAATCATTAGCGCGGCTCGCCCACAACGGAGCCGGACAAATACCAGGTCTTGGCAATGTCAACGTCAACATCAACGATCTTGCCAACAAGCTGATCGATACTGTACCCCTCGGGGATAGGCGCATGCACGGTCTGATTCTTGGGACTCTTGCCCAGCAGGACCGCGTCGTTCTTTTTACTCGTTCCCTCAATGAGCGCCGGCACCAAAGTATGAAGCTCGCCCTGGTTATACTCGTGTGCCGTGGTCTCGATAACCTTAACCAGGCGGTTGAAACGCTCGAGAATAACCTCATGCGGCGTAGGATCGTCAATCTCGGCGGCCGGGGTACCGGCACGCTTGGAATAGATGAAGGTATAGGCCTGAGCATAGCGGACCGTCTCGGCAAGCGAGAGCGTCTGCTCAAAGTCTTCTTCAGTCTCGCCCGGGAAGCCAACGATAATGTCGGTCGAGAGCGCGATATCGGGCATGCGGTTGCGAATGCGATCGACCAGGCCCAGATAGTCCTCGCGTGTATAACGGCGATTCATCTCTTTGAGGATCCGCGTCGAACCTGACTGGACGGCCAGGTGAAGCTGCGGCATAACGGCAGGCGTCTCGGCCATGGCGTCGATGGTCTCGGGCAGCAGATCCTTGGGATGCGAAGACGTAAAGAAGATGCGCTCCACGCCCGTATCGCCCACGGCACGCAGCAAATCGGCAAAACGCGGCTTGCCAAACAGATCGCGACCATATGAGTTAACGTTTTGGCCCAACAGCGTAATCTCACGCACGCCCTGGCGTACCAAACCGGTCACCTCGTCGACAATCTCCTCGAAGGGGCGGCTCTTTTCGCGACCACGCACGTACGGCACGATGCAATAGGTGCAGAAATTATTGCAGCCCGTCATGATGGGCACCCAGGCGTGATACTGGGTCTCGCGATGCCACGGCATGCTCATGGCATCCGTATCCTCATGCTCATTGGTACGGATATGACGCTTGCCATCAAGGAACGCCTCGGCAATGAGCTCGGCCACATGCGCGATGGAATGCGTGCCAAAGATGACATTGACGTTATCGACGTTGGTGAGCAGGCCCTCGCCATCGCGCTGCGCGATGCAACCGCCAACGGCAACCACGCGCTTGCCCGAAGGCGAAGACGGCAGGCTTTTGCAGGAATTGCACTGACCGTACAGGCGAGTATCGGCGGCCTCGCGCACGCAGCACGTCATGAAGACAACGATATCGGCATGCGCGGGATCGAGCGCCATGAGGCAGCCATACGAATCAAGCAGACCGCTCACACGCTCGGAGTCGTGCTGATTCATCTGGCAGCCAAAGGTGCGGATAAAGTAGGTTTTACCGGCAAGAATATCGCGTGCGAAACGCTGGTCCATGTGCATAAGTCCTAACGATGGGGAGCGAAACAAGGCAAGCAGAAGCTATGCCACAGGCTTAACATCATCCATGACGACGTTATCCATAGCAGCTCGATTGATCTGGTGAACGTAGATAGAAAGGCGGATGGCCGTGCGCGACTCCCCGTTAATGAGGATGTCGGAGAACACGGGCGCGCAGGAAATATCAAAACCGGTTGGAATCAAAAAACCGCGCGCGATAGCAACGGCCTTAATGGCCTGGTTGACGGCACCGGCGCCGACACACTGGATGTTGACGGGTACACCATCCTTGACCATGCCGGCGATGGCGCCGGCAACGGACGCGGGCGATGATTTGCTTGATACCTTCAGGCAATCCATGAAGAAACTCCTGCATTTAAAAGTACGTTTTAACTGCAATAACTGTATCGTACCGAGTGGACTCGGTAAAGGCACTATTCCTCTTTGGCAAGATCAAAGGTCACGGTGATTCGATCACGCGAAACACGGATCTTTGGGTCGCCGCAAAGGTTGAGATAGTACCGGGCGGCAAGGTCATTAAAGTCGCGTTCCACAGCGCGCGAAAACTGTGCCATGTCATCCTTGGCAATACGTAGCCCGCGACGATCCTTCGCGAGATCGACAGGAGCCGGCGCATGCGAGGACGAATCACGCTCGCGCAGCAGACGCGCGGTCACACCGCGAACGGGCTTAATCTGCCCTGCCAAAATGCGATGGGCCGTGCGCTCGGACATCTCAAGACCCAAACCCGAACAAATACGGATAAAGTCCTCGGCATCAGAAGCAAGGCCTAAACGATCGACAACCGGAAGCTCCCTCTCGTCATCAATGAACAGGAGACGAGACGTATCGAGCCGACTTGACGCCTGAGCATAAAGGGTCGCGGCAATCTCAGACGGAGAACCGAGATAGACATCGCAACCACGCAACTCCTCGAGCGCAAACTCACAAGCAGCGCGAATAATATTATGTGGACCGCGAGCGCAGACATAACGTCCGTCCTCATCCTTGACGGCCTGGGGCCAGCTGGACTGATCGGCACGCTCACTGAGGCGGTCGGCCGCAACGCTCACCTTGAAGGCTGAACCAAGATCGACGCCGGACGTGACCACACGGGCCTCGTCGGTGTTCTGCTTAATCGAAAACAATGCCATGCCACGACCGTGAACGCCCCAACGGTCCATCTTCATGCTCTCGAGCTTGGAGGTAACGCGGGCATCAAAGATTCGCTCTTGCATATCCTGCGGAACGCCCGAACCGTTATCCAGAAAGACAAGCGTGCGGACGCCGTCTTCCTTGGTCGTGGCGAGATAGACCTTGTCGGCGCCGGCATCGCGAGCATTACGGAGCATTTCGATGACGATATCCTCGACATGCTGAATGTCGTGCTTTGCCTGGCGCCGCTCGGCCTCCGAAACGCGGAGGCGGACATACCCCTCGCCAAGGTTCTCCTCGACGCGAAGGTTGCCCTCCCCCGACATCGACGCGATAAATGAGATGAGCTCGTTCGCGTCGCTCATGTTATTTAGCGATATCGACAGCGCGGCTCTCGCGAATCACGACGACGCGCACCTGACCGGGATACTCCATCTCTTCCTCGATCTGATGGGCGATATCGTGAGCCAGGACCGTGGACTGGGCATCGGAGATCTTGTCCGGCTGGACCATGACGTGGACCTCGCGACCGGCCTGCATGGCATAGGTACGTTCGACGCCGTCATGAGAGTTGGCGATCTCCTCGAGCTTCTCAAGACGCTTGATGTAGTTCTCGGCAGACTCGCGACGGGCACCGGGGCGAGAGGCAGAGACAGCATCGGCGGCCTGTACCAGGACATCGAGCACCGTATTGGGGTCGACATCGGCATGGTGAGCCTCGATAGCGTGGACGATAACGGGCTTCTCGCCATAACGGCGGGCAAGCTCGGCGCCGATGACGGCATGCGGGCCCTCGACGTCGTGGTCGATTGCCTTGCCCAGGTCGTGCAGCAGGCCGGCGCGCTTGGCGGTCACAACGTCCAGGCCAAGCTCGGAAGCCATCACGCCGCACAGATCAGAGACCTCGAGGGAATGCTGAAGCACGTTCTGACCAAACGAGGTACGGTAGCGCAGGGCACCAAGGGTCTTGACGATCTCGGGGTGCAGATCGTGGATGCCGGTATCGAAGGCAGCCTGCTCGCCAGCCTCGCGCACGCGCTGCTGAACCAGGTCGGCGGCCTTGTGATACATCTCCTCGATACGGGCAGGGTGAATGCGGCCGTCGGCGATGAGGTTCTCGAGGGCGACACGGGCGGTCTCACGACGGACCGGGTCGAAGCTCGAAAGAACGACGGTCTCGGGCGTGTCGTCGATCACGAGGTTGACGCCGGAAACCTGCTCGAAGGTCCGGATGTTGCGACCCTCGCGACCGATGATACGGCCTTTGATCTCGTCTGATTCGATATGGAAGACTGTAATCGAATTCTCGATTGCCGTTTCGGTAGCCACACGCTGGATGGACTGGATCTGTCTCTTATACACATCTCCGAGCCCACGAGACGT
>USEK01000036.1 GCA_900553705.1 uncultured Collinsella sp. | reverse complement strand
AGCCCAAGCACTCCGCCGGTAGCGATGTGCGCTTTGAGGACGTGAGCTTTACGTACGAAGGTGCCGAAGCACCTGCCGTTAGCCATGTGAGTTTCAGCGTTCCCGCTGGTAGCACCCTCGCCCTGGTGGGTCCCTCGGGCGGCGGTAAGTCAACCTGCGCCAGCCTGATCCCGCGTTTTTGGGATGTTTCCGCAGGCCGTGTGCTCGTAGGCGGTGTGGACGTTCGCGATATGGATCCGCACGAGCTTATGGACCAGGTCGCCTTCGTGTTCCAGACCAACCAGCTGTTCCGGCAAACACTTGCCGATAACGTGCGAGCCTCCAAGCCTACGGCCACTGACGACGAAGTGCGTGCGGCCCTCTCCGCAGCTCAGTGCGACGACATTGTGGCCAAGCTCCCACAGGGCATCAATACCATGCTCGGTGCCGGCGGAGCATATCTTTCGGGCGGCGAGGTCCAGCGCGTGGCACTCGCCCGCGCAATCCTTAAAGACGCGCCTATCGTGGTGCTCGACGAGGCCACGGCGTTTGCCGATCCCGAGAACGAGGCGCTCATCCAGCGTGCCTTTAGCAAGCTGGCGGCGGGTCGCACGGTCATTATGATTGCGCACCGACTCTCGACTGTAGTGGGCGCAGACCAAATCGTGGTGCTCAACCAGGGCAGCGTGCAGGAGTCGGGTACCCATGCCGAGTTGCTGTCCCAAGAGGGTCTGTATGCCAAGATGTGGGCCGAATACGAACAGGCCGCGAGCTGGAAAATCACTGCAGCGACTGCGGATGCCGCCGTCACGAAGGGAGGCGAGGCCTAAATGTTCGCCTCATTCCAAAAGAAGTATTTCCTATCCGATAAAGGCGTCGCCGGTGTGAAACGCGGCATTTTCTGGACCACGCTCACCAATCTCATTACCATGGCCGGCATGGGCTTTTTATTCCTGGTTATGGCCGGCTTTGTCGAGCATCTCGCCAGCGGGGCTGACCTGCCGGATGCGCTGCCGATCGTGGGCGGCCTCCTGGTCTTTTTCGTGTTGCTCTTTGCCTCTAACTGGCAGCAGTATTACTACACCTACTGCATCTTTTACGAGGAGTGCGGCAAGCAGCGTATGGAGATCGCCGAGCGCTTGCGCAAACTGCCACTGTCGTTTTTTGGTCGTCGTGATCTGGCCGATTTAACCGAGACCATCATGGGCGACGTCCAGGCCATGGAGCACGCCTACAGCCACGTGCTGGGAGAGCTTTGGGGTGCCATCATCGCAAGCGCCATTGTGTTCGTGGCGTCGCTGTTTTTTTGCTGGCAGCTGGCGATCGCGGCGTTTTGGAGCGTTCCCGTGGCCTTTGCCGTGCTGTATCTAACACGCGGCCCCATGACCCCGGTGTTCGATCGCGTGCGCGCCGAGAAGGTCAAGGTTACCGAGGCAATTCAAGAGACGCTCGACTGCGTGCGCGAAATCCGCGCTACCAACCAGGAGGCCCATTATCTTGAGGGGCTCAACGCCGTGATCGATGCCGAGGAGCGCGAGACCACCAAGGGCGAGCTCGTCAACGGGCTTCTGGTCAACTCCGCCTTCTCCATTCTGCGTCTGGGCATTGCCACCACGCTGGTCACGGGCGCCGCGGTGGTCGCCTCCGGGCAGGTCGACTTTTTGGTGATGTTTGCCTTCCTGCTTATGGTGAGCCGTATCTATGCGCCCTTTGACCAGGCGTTAATGTTAATGTCCGAGCTGTTTGCCGCCGAGTCGTCTGCCAAGCGCATGCGTTCCATCATGGTAGAGCCTGTGGCGCGGGGCAGCGAGAAATTTGAGCCCGCGGGCCACGATGTGGTGTTCGATCACGTGGCATTTGGCTATGGTGCGGGCGAGGACGGACGCGCCGGCGAGAAAGTTCTTACCGATGTGAGCTTTACCGCCAAGGAGGGCGAGGTCACGGCGCTGGTCGGTCCTTCGGGTTCCGGTAAGTCTACGGTGAGCCGCCTGGCCGCGCGCTTTTGGGATGCCACCGCGGGCAAGGTTACCGTGGGCGGTGTGGATGTTGCGAGCGTTGATCCCGAGGTACTGCTGCGTGATTACGCCATCGTGTTCCAAGACGTGCTGCTCTTTGACGACACGGTGATGGGAAACATCCGTCTTGGTCGTCGCGATGCCACCGATGAGGAAGTGCTTGCTGCCGCGCGTGCCGCCAACTGCGACGAGTTTGTGAGCCGCATGCCGCAGGGCTACGACACCATGATCGGTGAGAACGGCTCCAAACTCTCCGGCGGCGAGCGCCAGCGCATCTCCATCGCTCGCGCGCTGCTCAAAGATGCGCCCATCGTGCTGTTGGACGAGGCGACGGCAAGCTTGGACGTGGAGAACGAGACCGTGGTACAGCAGGCACTCTCCCGTCTGCTTACAGGTAAGACCGTTATCGTTATTGCCCACCGTATGCGTACGGTGGAAAATGCCGACAAAATCGTTGTGCTCAAGGATAGCGTGGTTGCCGAGCAGGGCACTCCGGCGCAGCTCAAGGCGGCAGGCGGAGAATTTGCCCGCATGATTGCGCTGCAAAAGGAAGCGGCGGACTGGCAGCTGTAGGAATGTGACAAAGGGACAGTCCCTTTGTCATATTGAGTTCACCCCCATAGTTTCCAAAAGGTTAACTTTGGTTGACCATAATAGTTCGACTAAACTAGTCTCAAAAGCGTGCTCGAGTAAACTAATGAACTCGGGTGCTAAGGCACCATGCCGCGCTTGTGCGGCAAAAGGGAGAAGCAACATGAAGAAGTCGACGTTTAACACCCTGCTTGTCGGTGGCGGTTTTCTGCTTGGTACGGCCGGCATCAAGCTGCTCACCAGCGCTCCGGTAAAGAATGCCTGCGTGCAGGGTATCGCGTGCGGCATGCGTATCAAGAACGGCTACCAGGACATGGTCGAGCAGGCCAAGGCTAATGTCGACGACATGGTTGCCGAGGCTGCTTACATCACCCAGAGCGAGGCCACCGCGGACAACGCAGCCGAGTAGCGCTCCCAGGCACAAACTATGAGATTCTCGATTATCAGCGAGATCCCCGGCAGGACCCGCCTTCAGTTGGCGGGTCCTGTGCCAGAGAGCGATCTCGATGCGCTTCTAAAGCTCAGCGGCGAAATCGACGGTGTGCGCAAGGTGTGCGTCTACGGCCGCATCGGCCAGATGGCGCTCGAATACGACGAGCCACGTCGCGATGCCGTGCTGGCCGCCGTCGGTGCGCTCGACGCTCAGGCCATTGCCGACGCAAAGACGGGTTACGTGATGCAGCTTGAGCCGCGCAAGCACAAGCTCGTTATGGATCTTGCCACGCTTGTCGGCGCCCACTATGCGCGCCGATGGTTTTTGCCCACGCCCCTGCGTGCGGTGTTTGTCGTGGCCGGTTACATGGCATTTTTGCGCGCTGCCCTTCATGAGCTGGCGCAGCCGCGCCTGACCGTTCCCGTGCTCGACGCTTCGGCCATCGGCATTTCGTTCGTCAAGCGTGATGTCGACACCGCGGGCCAGACGATGTTCCTGCTCAATGTGGGCGAATTACTCGAGGACTACACACGCGCCATGAGCGAAAACGAGCTCATCAACTCGCTGCTCGACGTGCCTGATAAGGCACAAAAAGTGGTCGGCGACACCGAGGTGAGCGTTGCCGCCACCGAGCTTGAGCCCGGCGATCTGGTCGCCGTACGCACCGGCATGTCCATCTGCATCGACGGCGTGGTCGAACAGGGGAGCGCCATGGTCAACCAGGCGACCCTGACCGGCGAGCCGCTTGCCGTCGAGCGCAGCGCAGGCGACGACGTGTTCGCCGGCACTGTCGTGGAAGACGGCAGCATCTTGGTGCGTGTGCGCGCCAATACGGCTCAGACCAAGCTCCGTTCGATCGTCTCGCTCGTGCAGACGGCCGATTCGCTCAAGTCCGAGGGCCAGTCGCATATGGAGGACCTTGCCAACAAGATCGTCCCGTGGAACTTCCTGCTCGCGGGCCTGGTTGCGCTCACCACGCGCAGCCTTATCAAGACCTCGGCGGCACTGATGGTCGACTACTCGTGCGCACTCAAGCTCACGGGTTCCGTTGCCGTCATGACCGCTATGAGCGATGCCGCCAAGATGGGCGTCATGGTCAAGGGCGCAAAGTACTTTGAGTCGTTTGCCAAGGCCGACACCATTGTGTTTGATAAGACCGGCACGCTCACCGAGGCGCAGCCGCGTCTTGCCTGCGTACTCACCACCGATGGCTGGAGCGAGGACGAGATCCTGCGCCTTTCCGCTTGCTTGGAGGAGCATTTCCCGCATCCGGTGGCGCGTGCCGTGGTCAACGCTGCTCACGAGCGTGGGCTCGAGCACCGCGAGCGTCACGCTGCTGTCGAGTATATTGTGGCGCACGGTATCGCTTCGTCCATTGAAGGGCGTCGCGCCATCATCGGTTCCGCGCACTTTGTATTTGAGGATGAGAGCGCGCAGCTCGAGTCCGACATTAAGGAGCGCATCGAGTCCCAGATGCAGGGCTTGTCGCCGCTGTACCTGGCGGTCGATGGTACCGTTGTGGGCGTGCTCGGCATCGAGGACCCGCTCAAGGCCGGGGTCCGCGAGGCCATCGCCGACTTGCACGCGTTGGGCGTTAAGCACGTGGTCATGCTCACGGGCGACTCGGAGCGCACAGCCGAGCGCATTGCTCGCGAGGCAGGGGTCGACGAGTTTAAGGCCGAGCTGCTGCCCGAGGACAAGTACGCGTATGTCGAGCACATTAAGGGCGAGGGGCGCCACGTTGCCATGGTGGGCGACGGCGTCAACGATTCGCCGGCGCTCGGTTTGGCCGACGTGGGGCTGGCAATGGGCGGTGGAAGCGACATCGCCAAGGAGGTCGCCGATATCATCCTGACCGATACGGATCTCGCCGCGATCGTGCGCCTGCGCCGCATGAGTCAGGGGCTTATCGACCGTCTGACGAGTTCGTATTCCAAGGTGATGCTCACCAACTCGGCGCTGTTGGCATTGGGTATTACCGGCATGATTACTCCGCAGGCGTCGTCGCTGCTGCACAACGGCTCGACGATCGCCTACAGCCTGAGTAACGCGAAGGCATATCTGCGCTAGCAGACGTGTTCGCCCACGTTATCTGGCCTGCATCCGAATGGTATTGCCACCATCCGGATGCAGGCCTTTTGTGTTTGACCGCCTGCTAGCTTCTCTATGTATTACAAAAGCGCTGCCTTAATGGCGGGACTTTCTGCGAGCTGCTCGGCTGCCTTTTCGTCGGAGCTGTCGAGTGCTGCCAGGCTGCGGTAGACCCACTCGTTGACCTGGGTGTTCTTGACGCCTGCGGTCTGCATAAGGGCGCCTACCTCGCGGATTGCTGCGAGCAGATCGGCTTTGGGACCCGCGAGCTCGACCTCGATGCCGTGGTAGGCGGTCACGCCGCGGTTCTCACTCACGTGGTCGATAAAGCCCTCGACGGTCTCAAGCTGCTGGGCGAGAGCTGCATTATCGTCAGCGTCCAGCGCGACGAGTGCGTTCGATACCGTGAGGGCGGGATGTCCGCAGGGGACAAAGCCTTCGATGACATCCATAGCTTCGGTAATGGTTGAGCCCAGGCCTGCGAGGGCATTGACGAGTTGCTGCTTGGTATCCATAACGGTCCTTTCGACGGGTCAATTTTGCTTGGCGAAAATATACGTGACGTGATCGGTAGCAAAAGTGCGAAGTGCAGCGCACATTGGGGTCTTCACAGCTCGTGCATAGAACAGCTGTCCGCTTTCAGAACGTGGTAAGATAACACTTCACAAGCGGGGCTCGCCCCGCATGTTCCTTGAAAAGTCGACGGGTGTTGGGTGCTCGCGCCCAATGCCATCCAGACTTTCCCGATATTCGGGGGCGACTGGTTTCGACACGATAGCTCTGAGAGAGGAAGCAAGCCGAGGTCTCCTCGCCTCGTTAAACAGGGGTACCGTCAAATTGAATTGACAACAACTCTTCTTTTGAGCCTATGGCTCTCGCTGCTTAGTTTATAGCGGCGCGTCAACCCGGTGATTTCCCCGACACCGGCGCGACGTCATTTTAGGGGAATGCTCCTGCGCACGTAATCGGTATGGCGCAGGCTAAGACCGAACCGGTTGGGATGCCGCGAGCGTGTCGCTGCGCGCAAAGCGTCCGAGACTAAATCAGCGACTGAGCTTGGAGATGCCAATCAGGGGGCTTTCGTGGACCGGAGTTCGATTCTCCGCGCCTCCACCAACTGTTCAGTAGGCGAACATATGCAGGTGTTCGTCGTTAGGCGGGCGTTCGTATTGCTCGTCGAATAGAGGAAGCCGCTCCATACGGGGCGGCTTCTTTGCGTTCTAGGCCTGCGGCATGATCTCCTGCTCGCCGTCCTCGTCCATGTACGGCATGAGGAACACGCCGCCCTGCTCGGTGGTAAGCAGCAGGTACTCGCGGTTGCGCTCGTCGCACACGATTTCCTGGCCGATGCCCTCGGGCAGGTCGTATATGGGGCCGTCCGTGCGGGCTTGCCTCACGGTCACGTCTTGCGCTCCCATGGCCTGCGACGCGCAGCTGGCGGCCAGGACGATGAACAGCAGGACGACCGCCGCGAGGATGGGGCCGCACCCGCCGTTGCGCTCCTCGTCTGCGGGGCTCGGGTACGGCATGGCCTATCCCACCTTCACCAGATAGTCGTCGGCCTCTGGCTTGCCCGTGGCCTTGCCCACGGCGATGTAGCGCGTTGCGCCGCTGTAGCCCGTGTATCGGCCCCACACGTAGCCGTCGGCGATCTTGTACCAGTTATCCAGCGTCACGGTCTCGCCGCTGGAATAGTGCGCCACCTCGGTGCCGCCCAGGCCGGGGGCGTCGCGCACGCGCAGGTAGTCCACAGTGCAGCGGTAGGTGCCGCCGAAGTTCTCGGTCGTTTCCTGCTGCGCAGGCTGCGGCTGCGGGACGGCTGCGGGGGCGCTTCCAGCAGTGATGCCGAAGCATTCCAGGTAGATGCGCGCCAGCTCGTCCAGGTTGCCGTTGAACTTCTCGCGGTCGCCGTCGTTGTCGATGAAGCCGTTCTCGCACAGGCGGTAGTTGATGCCGCGCGCGGCGGCTCGGTTCGGGTTCGCGAGGTCGGAACGGCGCACCAGCTTCTCGGAGCGCCCGGGCATGAACGCCGCCAGCTTGTCGGCCAGCGCATTGTCGTACTCGTCAGGCTCAAAGCCCTCCTTGATGATGACGTGCGCGCCGTGGGCCGTGGCGATGCCGCTGGCGTCCATGTGCAGCTCCACCACTGGCGCGTCGGTGCTCAGGCGGTTAAGCCCGCCGTCGGCGTACCAGTTGCGGGACGTATCGCCCAGCTCGACCTCGGAACCGCCCAGTTCCTTGATTCGCTGGCCCAGGGCGCGAACGCGCTCGGCCTCGGTGCAGCCGCCTGCGCAGCAGCCGGGGTCGCCAGCGCCGTGGCCGCAGATGATGAACAGTTTAGCCATTGCCTACTCCTTCCCGCCTACGGTCACGCCCAACAGGGCGTCGAGCCACTTGGATGTGATGCCTACCGACTTGAACAGCGTGTAGGCCGCCTGTACGCCGCCTACCACGGCGAAGGCGCACGTGACCCATGCGCCCGGGTCTGCGGGCACGCCGCCCACGAAGCCGGTCACGACGCCCGCCAGGAGCGAGCAGCCCAGCGCCAGGATGCGCGCGGCCTTGCCGGTCATGGCCTCGGTCTTGATCAGCTGCACCGCGAACGGCACGGCGAAAGACAGCACGATGGCTGCGATTGCTTGCATTTCTGTCATTTCGGATTCCTTTCTATCGAGCCGATTCCTTGTAGAGCAGGTCAACGCGGTCGGCGATGTGGTCGACCTTCGCCGCCATGCCCTGGCTGCGCGCCTGGCTGTTCGCCAGGTCGGCGTGCAGCACCTCGTTGGAGGTCACGACGGACTCCATGAGCGCCTTCATAGCCTCCATCAGCGCGTTGCTGCGCTCCATCTGCGCGGCGATGCGGCCCTCCATCTGGCTGCGCTCGCGGTCGCGCTGCGCCCGCTCGTTCACCTCGTCCTGCTTTCGCTCTTCGCGCTTGAGGTCGATGTTCGCCTTGCGCTCGTTCTGGGCCTTGAACTCTTCGAGGAACTGCTTGCCGAAGTACAGGACCACTAGGACGAGCAGCGCGCCGAAAAGCGACCCGGGGCCGTACGGCGCGAAGATTTCCAGCACGTCGGTCATTCGTTTTCTCACCTCCTCGAATCGCTGCCGCGATTGTCCGCGAGGTGTCGCCGGGCAAAAAAAGCGCCCCCGAAGGGGCGCTCGCTACTCCTGCGGCGCTTCCGGCTGGTCGGGCTCCATGGCTTCCAGCTCGTTGATGCGGTCGCGCCACGTCTGGCGCTGCGAGATGATCTCGGCCACCTCCTTGGCAGCTGCGGCGATGGCCGAGAGCAGGTCGGTGATGGACGATGCGGAGAAGATGCGCTCCACCGCCTTCATGACCTTGTAGTCGCTCTGCTCAAGCTGCTGTTTGTAGCCGTTGATCTCCCCGGCGATTTCCTGTTCCGTCATGGGTCGCTCCTTCCGTTGCTAGGGTAGGGGCATGTTCCCATCCGTGTCGCCTCCAGGTTTGGATTGCATTGAGCAACCCCCCCCGCGGGATTTCCGAACAGGCTGCGGTACAGCGCGTCCATGGCCCGCACGCTGCGGTGCGCGTCCAGCCGCTTCATGCCTCCGCGCCAGCTCTGGTAGCTCTGCTCCACCTGCTCAGGGGTCATGATGCCATCGGCGACCATGCGGGCCATCTTCTTGAGCTTGCGGCGCTCCCGCGTTATGGAGTCTTGGCACGGCTTCACGACTATGCGGCCCGTGTCCGTGTAGAAGATGCGCTTCTTCAGCCACGTGAACCCGCGCGTGAGCTTCACCACGCGGGTCTTGCGCGGGTTCAGTTCGATGCCCAGCTCGGCGCATTTGCGCTCTATGAGCAGCAGGCACACCTGCAGGTAGTCCTTGGACTCGTGTATCAGGTAGAAGTCGTCCATATATCGACCGTAGGCCTCGGGGCGCAGCATCTCGGTCACAAAGTGGTCGATGCGGTTGGGGTGGGCCACGGCGCATATCTGGTTCGGCTCGCTGCCCAGCCCCAGGCCCACATCGCCCTGCGCGTCTATCAGGCGGTGCTCCAAGGCGACCACGCGCGGATCTAGCAGCGCGGAGGCCACCTGGTCTTTGACGGGTTGGTGCGCTATGCGCGCGAAGTAGTCGGAGAAGTCGCCCAGGAGGATGTAGCCCTCGCGGCCGCGCCGCCTCCAGTGGTCGGCCAGGTGGCGCTTGAGCAGCTTCAGGGCGTAGTCGGTGCCGCGCCCCTTTATGTTGGCGGAGTTCGCGGATACGAGCGTGGGGACTATCGCGGGCACGAGGGCGTTCTGGGACAGCGACTTCTGCACCACGCGCTCGGGGAAGTGCACTGCACTGATGTGGCGCAGCTTGCCGCGCTCCCACAGGTCGAAGCGGATGAAACCCCGGCATATGTCGCGGCCCTCCAAAAGGTCTTGGCGCGATTTCACGGCGTTTCGCAGGTAGTCCTTCATGTACCGCTGCGTCGAGGCCTTCCACATGACGCCACGCGCGGCCTGCTTGGAAGCCTTGCACAGGCTGTTGAGGTCGGCCACCGTCTCAAGGGTGCACGCCTTGACGCGCTCGGCCTTGGCCCTGGCGCGCTTCTCCTCGCGGCGCTTCCGGCGTGCGGCCCGCCTTTGCTCCGAGTTCATAGAAGGCACCCCGCACGGCTTGCAATGTGGCTCTGACAGCCGCTTGAGGTATGGCCATGAAACGCGGCGAAGCCACGGAGCGCCGCGCCATGCAAGCAGCGTCCGGCCACCCTCGCGGGGTGCGTATTTACGGGCTCGCGCCCGATGGTCGCGCCTTCCTTCCTCTCCGCGCTCTGCTTTCGGCCCGCTGGCCTACTCGGTCTGGCAGTAAGGGAATCCGGGGCGGGGGCGAACCCAGGTGTTCGTCGCCGAATTGTAGTTGGCATTGCCGTTGTTGTTGACGTAGCACACGTTGGACGAGGAGCCACCCATGACGGAACGCAGCCACCAATTGTACCGATATACAAGGCGGGACCGCCGCCCATTATAACGAACGCAGGCGCTCTAGCTCGGCCTCGGCCTCGGCTATGCGCTCGTCGGTCGTCTTCTTGCCGGTGACGCGTACGTTCTTGCGCGCGCCCTTGAGCAGTTTGATCTCCTCCTCGACCATGCCCGCCAGCGCCTCGAAGCGGTTGGCGTTCACGGGCAGGCCGATGTCCATGAGGCACTGCATGTCGAGCATCAGCTGCTCGCAGTCGGCTATCGCCAGCGTCAGGTAACGCTTGCGCTCAAGTGCGTTGAACGAACTGTTGGGGTAGAAGCAGTCGGCGCGGTTGACGTTGTATACGATGCTGCGCGCGGTCTCCACCGTGGGGACTGCGTTCAGCAGCCTGTAGGCTTTCGGCACGACCGACGAGGAGGCCATGAGCTTGTTGACCTCCACGCGGATGGCGATGGCCTGCGTGAAGAACTTGTACTCGGACACCTCGCGGTTTCGCTGGTAGACGCCGCTCATGGCACCTCCTGGAAATAGTGGCAAAAAAAACGGCCCGCTGCGCGGGCAGGGATGCGACCGCGCAAGGCGGTCGCATCGAAAGAGAAGTATAGAGCACTCGGCTGGCTAGCCGACGAGGAAGCCGGGGCGGGGGCGAACCCAGGTGGTCGTCGCCGAATTGCAGGCGGCATTGCCGTTGTAGCCGACGTAGCACACGTTGGACGAGGAGCCACCCATGACGGAACGCAGCCACCAATTG
>USEK01000035.1 GCA_900553705.1 uncultured Collinsella sp. | reverse complement strand
ATCTACACTCGACTAGTCGTCGGCAGCGTCAGATGTGTATAAGAGACAGCGGTTAAGCAGATGGTTCAGGGTCTTGGATACGACCTTGGCGGCGACGGCGGTGCCTATCGCCAAGATGACGGCCCAGATGATGTTGTGGACCCACCGTTGCTCAAAGAAATGAAGAATCGGCTCAAACAATTCCATGTAGGGAAAACCTCCTAATGATCGTCCAACCATGATACCCACCAAGAAGCCCGTCCGATCACATCGGACGGGCTTCTGTGCTCGATATAAGGTTTACGCGGCGGGGCTGTAAGGCCCGGCGGTGTAGCTTAGCGTCGACGCTTCCAGATAATGCCGAGCATGATGACGATGATGCCGCCGATAAGGCACGCGCCAACTACTGCCAGCGTGCGGTCTCCCGTTGCGGCAAGCTTACCGGTCGTCTTCTTGGTGATGACCTTCGTGGTCGCCGTGTCCGTCTTAGACGAGGGCTTAGGCGTCGGGGCCGGTGAGGGCGTGGGGTCCACGGCTGCGGAGCCGAAGCCGATGGTGCCGGCGAGCCCGGCCATCTTGCTCTCCCAGCCGTTCTGCCCGATCAGCGCCCTTAGCGCTGACTCGCAGGTACCCCACTCGGTGTGCTTGGTGGCGTTTGCGAAGGTGGGGAAGTCGGTCGTGTTGGTAATGATGTAGTTGTTGGTGGCGACGGTATAGGTCTTGGTGGGATCGAACGTGCTGCCGTCTTTGGTGAGTGTGGCACTCACAATGCGCTTGCCTTCGGGCTGCGTCCAATCAATCGTCACGTTGATGCCGCCAAAGGAGAGAACGCTGCCAGAGTCATCGCGCCACTTGTACTTGTTTTGCGCCTCCTGCTCGGTGTGACCGGCCGCCACATAAGCCTGCTGAAGCTCGTAGCTGTCGTTGCAATCGTCGCTGATTTGTAGCGAGTGCTCGAGCGCTGCGAGGAAGTCCGTGCCGGTCATGGTCCAGGTCTCCACGGTGTTGCCGTAGGGCGAGATGGCGATGACGTTGCCGGCGGTCACGTTGCCCGCCGCGATGCCGCCGCGGATGCCGCCAGCGCTTTCGATAGCGAAGTCCGCGCCCGTCAGGGCAAGATAGGAGCCGCAAATCACGTGGCCGATGGTCTGGGCCTTGGTGGTGTCGCCCTCCTTGCTGGGGCGGAAATCGGTGGTGCGCACCATTTCCCAACCATGCGTGCCTGCGGCGTCCTCGCCGTAGAAATAGTTGGTGGTGGATGTGCCGAGCACCTTGTTCGATTCGTTTTCAAAGTCCTCGTCGAGCGGCTTGATCTTGTTGCGGACGGCTTCAAGGCGGCTTTGGTAGTCGTCGGGGTCTGCCAAAAGGTCGTTGACGTTCTTGGCGGTGTAGAGCTTCTCGTCGCTACCGTCTGCAGGGACCGTGACCGTGTCATCGTCGGTCGTCTCGGTGTCATTCGTGTTGTACTTGTACGGAATGGAAAGCAGCCCCACCTCGGCAAAGGCGCCGCCTGCCTCGACAACGTGGATCGTCTTGCCGTCGGCTCCCGTCACCTTCTCGTTAAGGTTGATGTGCTCGTGGCCTGCGATAAGGGCATCGACGCCACGGAGTCGCGTGGCAAAGGTCTTGGCGTCGAGCGTGTGCGCGATACACACAACAACATCGCAGCCCTCCTTGCGCAGCTGCTCTGCCTCGGTATTGATGGCGTTCGCGGCACTCGAGAAGCTGGTGCCCGCGACCAGGTCCGCGCGCAGCGAGGAACCTAGCGACTCATCCATGGCACCCACGACGCCGACCTTGATTTTGTAGTCGAATGTGGAGTGATCCTCGGTATCCTCCCAGGTGCGATCGAGCGTCTTCGTGATGCTCGAGCTCCATACGCCGCTCGTGGACTTCGCGTTCGCGCAGAGCATGGCGAAGGGCGTGCCGGTGGTGCTGTAGCCGGTCATGGTGCGGAGTTTGTCTGCGCCGTAGCTCCAGTCGTGGTTGCCCGGCGTGGTCGCGTCGTAGCCGTCTACATAGAAGGTGTCCATGAGCTCGGCGATGCTCTTGCCCTCGCTCATGGTGGCGAAGGACTGCCCGTGGAAGGTGTCGCCCGCATCGAGCAAAAGATCGGGGGCGCTGTTTTGGGCGCTATAGAGAACCGCCAGCCCATCAAAGCCCACAGTGCCGGTGCCCTTGCTTGCGTTGTAGCTGTACTTGTAGCTGCCGTGGATGTCGTTGGTGTGCATGACGGCCACGGAGCCGTCAATGGCGGCGGGCAGGTTCCCCGCGAAAGCGAGGCTTGGGATGCCTGCGAGCGCGCCGGCAAACAACGCGGCGGCTAACGCAAGGCGGGGGAGTCTTTTCATGGCAGTTTCCTTAGTCCTTAGCCAGAATGTCTGGTTGAATATCGGATTATCGACATAATATGCGAAAACCGCCGCAAGGGCGCCTGTCCCTTAGCGGCGGTTTTGACGTTTGCGCAGATAAAACCTGCCAAAATAAACCTGTCCCTTTTTGGCAGGTTTTAGCTCAGCAGCATGCGGTCGTTGGCGAGCTCGCCGCCCGAGACCTCCTCGAACTTCTGCAGCAGGTCGGCTACGGTGAGCGACTTCTTCTCATCGCCCGCCACGTCGTAGATCACGTGGCCTTCGTGCATCATGATCAGACGGTTGCCCAGACGGATAGCGTCGTTCATGTTATGCGTGACCATGAGCGTGGTGAGGTGGTTCTCGTCGACGATCTCCTCGGTCAGATTGAGCACCTTAGAGGCCGTCTTGGGGTCGAGGGCCGCGGTGTGCTCGTCGAGCAGCAGCAGGCGTGGCTTGGTGAGCGTGGCCATGAGCAGGGTGAGTGCCTGGCGCTGGCCGCCCGAGAGCAGGCCGACCTTGGCGTTGAGACGCGTGTCCAGACCAAGGTCCAGGCGCTTGAGCAGCTCAACGTACTCATCTTTCTCGGCCTTGGTGACGCCCCACGAAAGGCCGCGACGCTGGCCGCGACGCTTGGCGAGGGCCAGGTTCTCGGCGATTTGCATGTCGGCAGCGGTACCGCGCATGGGGTCCTGAAACACGCGGCCCAGGTACTTGGCGCGCTGCGACTCGCTCAGGCGCGAGATGTCGGTGCCGTCGAGCTCAATAACGCCCGAATCGAGCGGGTACACGCCGGCGATCATGTTGAGCAGCGTGGACTTGCCGGCGCCATTGCCGCCGATCACGGTTACAAAGTCGCCGTCATTCAGGGTGAGGTCGACGCCGGTGAGCGCGCGCTTCTCGGTGACGGTGCCCTTGTTAAAGGTCTTCTTGACGTGCGAGAGCTTAAGCATCTGCCTCATCCCCCTTCGTGTAGGAGCTGCGGAGCTTATAGCGCTCCCAAACCACGGGCACGCACAGGGCCACGGCGACGATCACGGCGGAGAGCAACTTCATGTCGTTGGCGTCCATGCCCAACTGCAGCACGATGGCGCGGATAAGGAAGTACACCACGGAGCCAAAGACGGCGGAGGCAAGACGGACGCTAAACTGCGTGAGGCCGCCGGGCAGCAGACGGCCGAGCACCTCACCGATAACAATGGCGGCAAGACCGATAACGATGGCACCGGTGCCCATACCAATGTCGGCATACTTCTGGCTCTGGCAGATAAGCGCGCCCGAAAGGCCGATGAGGGCGTTGGAGAGCACGAGGGCGATCATCTTGGTGGAGTTGGTGTTGACGCCCAGGGCGCGGATCATGTACTCGTTGTTGCCGGTGGCGCGCAGTGCTGAGCCAATCTCGGTGCCAAAGAACCAATACAGGATGGCAACGATAGCCACGGCGAGCAAGATGCCCAGGATGATGGCGACGGTGGACTGCGGCAGGCCGGTCATGTTGCTGACGGCCGAGAACACGGTGCCTTTGGCAAGGATGGGCGTATTGGATTTGCCCATGATGCGCAGGTTGATGGACCACAGACTGATCTGCGTCAGGATTCCGGCGAGGATCGCGGGAATCTCAAAGACAGTGGTCAAAATGCCCGTGACGGCGCCCGCGATGGCACCGGCACACATGCCGGCCAGCACGGCGAACAGCGGGTCGACGTTGTTATTGACGATGAGCACGGCGCAGACGCAGCCGCCGAGGGCAAAGCTGCCGTCGCAGGTCATATCGGGAATGTCGAGCAGGCGGAACGTGATAAACACGCCAAGCACCATAATGCCCCAGAGGACGCCCTGCGAAACGGCGCCCTGCAATGCAATAAGCATGCTTCATACCTCCTAGGATAGGGTGGACACGTGAGTCACCATGATAGCGGTAACAATGCATAAAAGAGCTGCGGCCGGATGTTTTGTCTCATCCGTAACAAGCAGGGCGAACGCCGGTCTTTGGCGTTCGCCCCTGTGGCTCAGATATTGAATAACACGGCAACGGCGCAAGTGCGTGCCCTAGCTGCGTTACCGCACATGGTGCTACTCGTCCAGAGCGGAAAGGTCGATGCCTAGAGCCTCGGCCATCTCGTCGTTCTTGACGACGACCAGGTCCTTGCTCGAGAGGTGCTTGATCGGCATATCTTCGGGCTTGGCCTCGCCCTTCAGAATCTTAACTGCCATCTCGCCCGCGGCGTAGCCCAGATCCTCGTAGTTGATGGAGAGGGTGAACAGGCCGCCGGCCATGCACATGCCCTCCTCGCCGGTCACGAAGGGGAGCTTATTCTCCTTGCAGATCTGACCGACCTGCGAAGCACCCGCGGCGATGGTGTTGTCGGTGGGGGAGTACAGCGCGTCGACCTTGCCCACGGCAGACTCGACGACGGACTGAATCTCGTTGGAGCTCGAGACGGTGAAGTCAGTGTACTCGAGGCCCAGCTTGTCGAGCTCCTTCTTGGCGGCCTTGATCTGGACGTCGGAGTTGGACTCGGCGGTGCAGTAGAGCAGGCCGACCTTTTTAACGTCGGGCAGGACCTTCTGCATCATCTCGAGCTGCTCGGCGACCGGGGTGAGGTCGGAAGCGCCCGTGACGTTGGTGCCGGGCTTGTCGTTGTCCTGGACCAGGCCGGAGGCGGCGTAGTCGGTGATGGCGCAGCCCACGATGGGGATATCGGCCGTGGCGCCGGCGGCAGCCTGCGCGGCGGGCGTGGCGATGGCATAAATCAGGTTGACGTTGTCGCCCACAAACTTGTCGGCAATGGACTTACACGTGGACTGGTCGTTCTGGGCGTTCTTCTGGTCGATCTTGACCTTAAGGCCGCTCTTCTTGATGGCCTTGACAAAGCCGTCGTTGGCGGCGTCGAGTGCGGAGTGCTCGGTGAGCTGCAGAACGCCGACGGTGTAGTCGGAACCGGCGGCAGCAGAGCCGGAACCAGAGTTGCCGCCGCATCCGGCGAGCGGAGCGAGCGCGAGCAGGCCAGCAGATACCAGAAGGCTCCTGCGGCTGATGGTGATGTCCTTCATATCGTTACCCCCAGTATAGAAATGGCTGGAAACACTGCACTCAAACAAAGTGCAAGTGGAACTATAGTAGCGCGGATGTCCATTTTTACAATAACTTGGCGGGTTTTTTAATACAGAATCGGATGGGCGGTACGGGTAGTCGAATGGGCGGCGGAGGGTCTTATGCAGCGGAGGCGTCCTCCTCCTCGTCCAGGGCGGCGAAAAGCTTCTTGCCGTCGAGGAGACGTGTGGTGACGTTTCTCATGCGGCCAATCTCTACGGTACGCAGCGTGTCATCGGCGCCTCGGGCGTCATAGACCGTTCCCAGCAAATACGAGATGCCATCGCGCTGCCTGATGGCAAAGGGGCGGAGTGTCATCCGTGCTACTTCGGTTTCGCCACGTGCCGTGACGCTCGAAATATCAAAACTCACCGTGGTTCCGTGGTCGATGGCCTGCTCGACGAGCTCGCACGTGTCGATGCGCTTGATGGGCGTGCGTGTTGCCTTGGTAGCCTTGCTGCCTGCGCTTGGAGCGGGTTCGGGTGTATCGAGGTAGCCGCGAACGTCGGCGCTCGCCATGGCAACTAAGTGCTGCGCCATGCTCTTGCGGATAGCGATAGGCGTGGAGCGGTTGCGCATGACCATACCGTGGAGCCGGATGATCTCTTCATCGGTGAGCGGACGGGTAAGAAGTTTGTAGCCCACGCCGCGTTTGTACTCAATTTCGTATCCGGCATGGCGAAGCGCGGAGATGGCGGTGTAGATGCTGCGCCGCGCCGCCGAGATGGGCATGCGGGCGGGGTCGTCGGGATGGGCGAGGCGCCGGATCAACTCATCGGAAAGCATGGCCTTGTCTTCGCCGGTGTTTTCGCTCAAGAGCTGCAGGATACGAACGGCGCGATAGGCTGCCATCGAGGCGGCGCCTCTCGTCGTGGTGTCGTAGGTTTCAACAGCGGCTTCGGTCATCGTGCCCACGTCCTTTCCGTTTTGGGTGGCGACGGTATGGAGCCTAGGACGTGGGGCTTTCCCAGGGGCGCAGAGCGCTCTGGGCGGTCGGTAGTCGTCGGCAAACGGCGGGTTGAGTTTTCAACAGCCCTGCTCAACTGACCAAAACCTTGCCAAAAGCTTGACGGATGCTGTTGAAAAAAGCGTCTCTCGACTGATGTCGAGAGACGCTTATGCGATGAGCATTGGCGTGTGGCGACGCGAGCTAGCGTCCGACGATTAGAAGTCGGCGTTGCCCACGGTGCGCGGGTGCGGCAGGACGTCGCGGATGTTGCCCACGCCGGTCAGATACATGACCAAGCGCTCGAAGCCCAGACCGTAGCCGGCGTGCTTGCAGGAACCGTAGCGGCGCAGGTCAAGGTAGTACTTGTACTGCTCGGGATTCATGCCCAGGTCCTTGATGCGGGCCTCGAGCAGATCCAGGCGCTCCTCGCGCTGGGAGCCGCCGATAATCTCGCCGATACCGGGCACCAGGCAGTCGGCGGCGGCGACGGTCTTGCCGTCCTCGTTCATGCGCATGTAGAACGCCTTGATCTCGGCCGGGTAGTCGGTCACAAAAGTCGGTCGCTTAAAGTGCTCCTCGGTCAGGAAGCGCTCGTGCTCGGTCTGCAGGTCGATGCCCCAGCTCACGGGGTAATCAAACTGGTGGCCAGCAGCGACTGCCTGCTCCAGGATCTCGACGGCCTCGGTGTAGGTAACGCGGGCAAAGTCGGAGTTGGCGACATGGTCCAGGCGCTCGAGCAGACCCTTGTCCACAAACTTGTTGAGCATATTGAGCTCGTCGGGGCAGGTTGCCATAACGTCCTTGAGGACGTACTTGAGCATGGCCTCGGCGTTATCCATGTAGTCGTTCAGGTCGGCAAAGGCCATCTCGGGCTCGATCATCCAAAACTCGGCGGCGTGGCGCGTGGTGTTGGAGTTCTCGGCACGGAAGGTGGGGCCAAAGGTGTACACGTCGCCAAAGGCCATGGCAAAGTTCTCGGCATTGAGCTGGCCGGACACGGTGAGGCTTGCATGCTTGCCAAAGAAGTCCTGGCTCCAGTCGACCTCGCCGGACTCGGTGAGGGGCGGATTTTTGGGGTCGAGCGTGGTCACGCGGAACATCTCGCCGGCGCCCTCGCAGTCACTCGTGGTGATGATGGGGGTGTTGACGTAGACAAAGCCCTGCTCCTGGAAGAAGCGGTGAATGGCGGCAGCCGCGACAGAGCGGATGCGGAACACGGCGCGGAACAGGTTGGTGCGCGGGCGCAGGTGCTGCTGGGTGCGCAGGAACTCGACGGTTGCGCGCTTCTTCTGCAGCGGGTAATCCGGGGCGCTCGTGCCCTCGACCTCGATGGAGGTGGCAGAAAGCTCGAAAGGCTGGGGCGCATCGGGGGTCAGCTTGACGGTGCCGGTGCAAATGAGTGCGGCCGAGACGTTTTGATGGGCGATCTCGTCGTAGTTGTCGAGTGCCTCGCGGTTCATGACGACCTGCAGGTCGCGGAAGCAGCTGCCGTCGTTGAGCGTAACAAAGCCAAAGTTCTTCATGTCGCGGACGGACTTGACCCAGCCGGCGACGGTGACGGTCTGGCCGCCGAGCGACTCGGCATCGGCATAGAGCTGCGCGATTTTGGTGCGGTTCACGTATCCTCCCATAACGGTTGAATGATAGTTATCCATACAGTTCGATATTCTAGCAGCTCGGCTCATTTGAGCTATACAGATAAAGCATTGGCGGGATGGTTTTTCAAACGAAAAGCGCCCGCGGCCAAATGGTCGCGGGCGCTTGACGAGGTGCCTTTTGGCTGTGTGGCGTGGGACCTGGCTACTTGGTCTTGGCAACCAGCAGCGGGTCGCCCAGCTTGACGAGCGGGTTGCCGCCGATAAGCGTTCCAGACTCGCCGACATGGTCGATGCTCTTAAGACGATCGAGCTCGGAGACGATGACGGTCACGATGTCCTCGTGACCAGCGGCCTTAATGGCCTCGCGGTCGAAGCTGATGAGCGGCTGGCCTGCCTTGACCACATCGCCCATCTCGACAAAGCGGGCAAAACCCTTGCCGTTCATTTCCACGGTGCCCAGGCCAACATGGATGAACACGCGCAGGCCGTCCTCGGTAATCATGCCGATGGAGTGGTTGGTGACAGTGGTGGCACCGATGCGGCCGTTGGCGGGCGCATAGATGGTGCCGGTAATGGGCTCGATGCCATAGCCCTGGCCAAGCATGCCCGAGGCGATCGTCTCGTCGGGAACCTCGTTCAGGTTGACGAGCACGCCGTTGACGGGGGCATAGATGACGCCTTCGCGGGTAGCGAAGCTTGCTGCGGGCGGAACGGACGCCTCGCCGGTCGAGGTGAAGGTGGACTTAAGCGAATCGAGCAGACCCATAGTTGCCTCCAACTTAAATAGGCGCATATCGCGCGTTTGGTTTGCCGGAAACGTTTCACATGTGTTTCGCGGCTTGGTCAACGCCCCTATTCTACGCTGCTCAACGATACCTCTGAACTGGGATTATGTGATATATCAGTTGAAGGGAAACTTATTGCCGGAGTGTTTCTGCGCCACGGGTTCAAGTGGGGTACGCTTGAAGGCGAAAAACAAGGGCGCATAATTTGCGCGAAGGGAGCACATATGATTGTCGAGAACCATGCGCTGTGGGGCGAGGAGCCGACCGAGGATTATCCGGCGACGTTTACGTATTTGGGTGCCGAGCCGCTGCCCGATAAACCGAATGGCCGCCGCCCCGCGGTGATCATCTGCGGCGGAGGCGGGTTTACGCATATCGCTCCGCACGAGCAGGACCCGGTGGCGTTTGCATTTTTGGATCGCGGCTACCAGGCCTTTGTGCTCAACTATGTCACGAGTTCTACGGGTGACGTGAGCTTTCCGCACCCCCAGGCAGATCTTGCCAAGATGGTCGCCACGGTGCGCGCCAACGCCGACGAGTGGCATGTCGATCCTAAGCGCGTGTGCGTCGTGGGCTTTTCTGCTGGCGGCATGATTTGCGCCTCGCTGGCAACACAGTGGAAGACCGGCCCCTTCGCGGCACTTGCCGGGGCGCGTCCGGACGACATTCGTCCCGATGCCGTGGTGCTGGGCTATCCATTGCTCGACTTTGCCTATGTGCGTGACATGCAGACGCGCGATCCGCGCATTGACTTGCGTGTGCCCAAGACGGGCGGCAAGACGGGGCGCGATTTGCTCAACGACTACCTGTCGATGGTGACGGGCGGCGAGGCAACTGACGAGCATCTGGCCGACATCTGCCCCACCACGCATGTTTCGTGTCAGATGCCACCGACCTTTGTGTGGGGCGTGTCCGACGACAAGACGGCGCCGATCGCGCAGGTCTACCCGTTTGCGCAGCGCATGGCCGAGGAGGGCGTTGCATGCGAGATGCACGTCTTCGACCAGGGTGGTCACGGCCTTTCGCTCGGCAACGCCAACACCGCGGTCGACAACGAGGACAAGCAGGCGGCAGTCCGTCCCTGGATCCGCCTAGCCTTCCGCTTCCTGGAGCGCCATCTGTAAGAGTAAGAGGGCCAGCCCCATCCCGTCCCTCATAACTTGCGGTGAAATAGTTCCAATTAAAGTCACGGGGCTTTAAACAGGAACTATTCCACCGCAACTTCGTTTTGATCTGTTGGAGACGGAGGAAAATGGATCATTTTGTCGAGGGAGCGGGCGGCTGTTTCTGCTCCCGCGGGAAACCACGTCCCGTTTGGGAAATCGTGACCCGTTTTGGGCGCAGATTCCGGGTCGCAGTTTCCCCGAGGGGCTCGATCGGGAAATCGCATCCCAGTCTGAGCGCCGATTCCGGGCTGCAGTTTCCGCTAGATGCCTCAACCGGAAAGCCCGTCCCGTTTAGGTGTTCCGGAGTGGGATTCGGTTTCCGCAACAGGCCCGTCTGGGAAGCAATGGCCCAGAATTCCCCTTGCACCGATCTGTCGATTGAACGTCGTTGTGTGTTCACGCTATCATGTAAGCTTAAAATTGGTTAGCCATGGCAAACGGTTAGCCATGGTGAACATAAATACAACGCCCTGCGGGCGCCGGGGGAGGAGCACGGACGTGAAGCTCGATACACTCGAGATTGGAAAGGACGCCGTTGTCGCATCGGTTACATCGGACGACCAAGCACTCCGACAACATATTTTGGACATGGGCCTAACGCCGGGCACCGAAGTCACCATGATGAAGTACGCCCCCATGGGCGACCCGCTCGAGATCCGCCTGCGTGGCTACGAGTTGACACTGCGCAAGGACGATGCCGCTCGCATCGAGCTTGTGGGTATTCACGACACCGATACGGGTCCGCGCGCTAACGCCGCAATCGGCACGACGGAGCATCCGGCCCTGGGCGAGGGGACGTATTCGCCCCGTGCGGCAAAGACGGCCGTGCCCGAGGGCGCGCCGCTGCACCTGTCTCTTATACACATCTGACGCTGCCGACGACTAGTCGAGTGT
>USEK01000034.1 GCA_900553705.1 uncultured Collinsella sp. | reverse complement strand
CGATGGGCTTGATGGTGGGCATATTGATGACGCGGACGTTCATGCCCTGGCGCTTGGCCAGCACGGCGGCGCGCAGTGCCTCGTTGGTCATCAGGCCGGTGGAGATGACGGCGATGTCGTAACCGTCGGTCAGCTTCTCGCCCTTGCCGATCTCGAACTCGTAGGTCTCCGGGTCATGGAAAACCGGCGTGGCCAGGCGGGAAAAGCGCAGGTAGACAGGGCCCTGGTAGTTGTAGGCGGCGATGACGGCGGCGCGGGCCTCGACATCGTCGGCCGGGCTGATGACGACCATACCGGGGATGGAGCGCATCAGGGCGATATCCTCGCAGCACTGGTGCGTGGCGCCGTCCTCGCCCACCGAGATACCGGCATGCGTGGCACCGATCTTAACGTTGAGGTGCGGGTAGCCGATGGAGTTGCGGACCTGCTCAAAGGCGCGACCGGCAGCGAACATGGCAAAGGTACTCGCGAAGGCAACACGACCAGTGGTCGCGATACCGGCGGCGACGCCCATCAGGTTGCTCTCGGCAATGCCCACATCGAAGAAGCGGTCGGGGCAGGCTGCCTTGAACTTGCCGGTCTGCGTGGCGGCAGCCAGGTCGGCGTCGAGGACCACAAAGTCATCGTGCTCGTTGGCGAGCTCGACGAGGGCCTCGCCGTAGCTTACGCGCGTGGCGATTTTCTTGACGTCTGCCATCCTAGAGCTCCTCTCCGGCGGCCGTGAGCTCTGCCATGGCCTGCTCAAACTGTTCATCGTTGGGGGCCTTGCCGTGCCAACCAACCTGGTTCTCCATAAAGGAAACGCCCTTGCCCTTCATGGTCTCGGCGATGATGGCGGTCGGCTGACCCTTGGTGGCGCGGGCCTCGGCAAAGGCGGCGCGGATCTGATCGAAATCGTTGCCGTCGGCAAGCTCCACCACGTGGAACTTAAAGGCGCGGAACTTGTCGGCGAGCGGCATGGGGTCGTTGACCTCCTCGACGGGGCCGTCGATCTGCAGGCCGTTGTGGTCGACGATCACGCAGAGGTTATCGAGCTGCTGGTTGCCGGCAAACATGGCTGCCTCCCAGACCTGGCCCTCCTCGCTCTCGCCATCACCCAGCAGGGCGTACGTGCGGTAAGTATCGCCCCAGTGCTTGGCGGCAACCGCCATGCCCACGGCGGCGGAGATGCCCTGGCCGAGCGAGCCGGTGGACATATCGACGCCCGGGGTGTCGTTCATGTTGGGATGACCTTGCAGGTGGCTGCCGATATGGCGCAGCGTCTCGAGATCCTCCTTGGGGAAGAACCCACGCTCGGCGAGCACGGCGTACAGGCCCGGAGCGCAATGGCCCTTGGAGAGCACAAAACGGTCGCGATCGGCCTTGCGGGGATCGGCCGGGTCGACGTTCATTTCCTCAAAGTACAGATAGGTCATGATGTCGGCAGCGCCGAGCGAACCGCCCGGATGGCCGGACTTGGCAGCGTGCACGCCGGTGACGATGCCCTTCCTTACCTCGTTGGCAACCTTTTTGAGCTCTTCGTCGCTCATTGTGCCTTCCTTTCATCCTCATTAGACAAAATGTGCACGGCACCGAAGGTAATCCCAACACAGCCGCAATGCACGTACGTCATTCATTATGCTGGAAACTGATGGCTTTACCAGAGTTTTTATCATTATTTGAACAATTTAGCAGGCAGAACCGCTGATGAAACGGTTTATCAATGTGAACGTCTTTTGGATGGAACGCGATCGACCCTACGCGCTAATGTCCTTGAATCCCTCGCCGAAGGCTTCCGTAACGTCGGCAACCGTCACGATGGCATGAGGATCGCGCTCGCGCACGATCGTCTTGAGGGTATTGAGCTCTCGACGGCTCACGATGACCATAATCACTGGCTTCTCGGCACCCGAATACATGCCAGTCGCCTTAAACTTGGTACAACCACGACCCAGGCCATACATGATATCGGCAGCGATATCAGGGAACTTGTCCGAGATGATGAGTACCATACGGCGTTTGTTGCCACCATCGACCACGGCATCGATCACGTAGCCGCTAATGACCATCGAAAGGCCTGCATACAGTGCGTTTTCGATTGAAAAGACCGGAGCCGATAGCGCGCATACGGCAACATCGATCGCCATGACGGTCGAGCCCACCGGCAGCGAGGTGTTACGCGAGATGATTTGGCCAATCGTGTCCGAGCCGCCGGTGTTGGCGCCGGCGCGCAACACCATGCCGTAACCGATGCCCGTAATAATGCCGCCCCACATGGCAGGGAGCATCAGGTCCGCATCCGCCAGAGGTGCTACAAACGGGGCGAACAGATCGGTAAAGAAGCCCAGCAGCACAAAGCCCGTCGCGGTCTGCACCACGTAGAACATGCCGCCCTCGCGCATAACGACCAACAACAGCAAGGCGTTCATCACGATCGTCTGAATACCAACGGGAAGCGATAGGCCGCGCGCCGCGCCGACCGCCTGGATAATGGTGGCAAGGCCCGTAACGCCACCGGCGGCAAGACCGTTGGGAATCAAAAACAAGTCGGTCGCGATGGCGGCCAAGGCACACCCCAACATGATCTGGGGCAGGTCGTGAAAGAAGTTCATCGAAAGAATGCGCTTGATGTCCAGACGATATGCCATGCTGCCTCCCTCAAAAAAGCGCACCCAAACGGATGCGCTTTGAACTTCTTCTTGTATTCGATTCTACCGATCCGCCGGACAAAAACCACCCCTGCGCAGGGTTTATTCTGGATACAAACCCGTCCAACCGTTGGGCTTGGCATCGGCTTGAAGCCACCCGATGTTTTAGACCTCCGAGCCTTCTGCATCGGCGTTGCCGGTAGCCCAGCGATGGTAGCCAATAACAAACGGGTCCAGGTCGCCATCGTCAAGGACGGCCTCGACATTGCTGGTCTCCACGCCCGTGCGTAAGTCCTTGACCATCTGGTACGGGTAGAGCACGTAGCTGCGAATCTGGTTGCCAAAACCAATCGTGGTCTTGGGTCCGCGGATCTCATCGAGCGCCTCGGCGCGCTTCTCGAGCTCGATCTCGTACAGACGGGCCTTGAGAATCTGCATGCACGCGGCCTTGTTCTGAATCTGGCTGCGCTCGTTTTGGCAGGTGACCACAATGCCGCTGGGAAAATGCGTCACGCGCACGGCGGAGTCGGTGGTGTTGACGCCCTGACCGCCCGGGCCGCTCGCGTGGTACACGTCCACGCGGATGTCATCGGGACTGATCTCGATGTCGATATCATCGGGTAGCACGGGGATGACCTCGACGCCGGCAAACGTGGTCTGGCGGCGCTTCTTGTCGTCGGTGGGGCTAATGCGAACCAAGCGGTGGACGCCGGCCTCGGCGCGCAGCATGCCAAATGCGTCCTTGCCCTCGACGGTAAAGGTCGCACGGTCAATGCCGATGACCTCGGCCGCGGGACAGTCGTTGATGGTGACCTTCCAGCCGCGACGCTGGCAGTACTTCATGTACATCTTAAAGAGCATGAAGGTCCAGTCCTGGGCCTCCAGACCACCCTGTCCGGGCTTGATGGTCACAATGGCATCGCCGTGATCGAACTCACCGGTAAACCAGCTCGAAAGCTCAAGCTCATCGATGGCACGGGCCAGGCGCTCAGCCGTGGCTGCAGCCTCCTCGCGAAGGGCGGCGGCGTCGGGGTCATCCCCCATCTCCTCGGCAAGCTCCAGCGCGGCGCGGGCATCGGAAAGCTCGCCGCGCGCGGTGTCCACGGCAGCGATATCTTCCTTGGTGCGCGCGATCTCCTCCATGGTGGCACGGGCGGCGTCGGCGTCATCCCAAAAGCCAGGGGCAACACTTTTGGCCTCGAGCTCGAACACGCGGGTACGCTTCTCGTCCAGGTGGAGATACGACTCGACCTCACCGAGCCGGTCCGCAAACGCGTCCAGCTCGGCGGGCGTTACCTCTAAAGCCTCAGCCATTAACGATTCCTGCCGTGGCAGTACTTAAACTTCTTGCCGCTACCGCAGGGGCACGGGTCGTTGCGGCCCACGTTGACGTACGGATCGTCGCTCTCGGACTTGCGATAGGTGGTCACCTTGCCACCGTTGTTGACGGCAGCCGGACCACCCTGGACAGCTGTGCGGGCCTGCACCTGCGCCTGCTTGCGCAGCACCGAGCCGCCGTTGTCACCATCGACCTCGGCAGGACCGGAGAAGTGCGCACCCTCGAGCGCGGGCTCCTCCTTGTGCTCCACGGCACGCGGGGCAGCCTTGATCTCGATGCGCAGAACCGTACGCAGGTAATCCTCGTACATGGTATCGACGAGTATCTGGAACGCGCCGTAGGCCTCGGTCTTGTACTCAACCAGCGGGTCGCGCTGGCCAAAGCCGCGCAGGCCGATGCCGGTCTTGAGGTAGTCCATCTCCTGCAGGTAGTTCATCCAGCGGGTATCGATGACGCGCAGCATGACCTGGGTGTTGAGCTCGCGCATCAGGTCCTCGCCCAAGCGCTCGGCCTTCATGTTGTAGCACTTCTCTACGTAAGCCAGGACATCGGCAGCCAGGGCCTCATAATCCTCGTCGGGGAACTTCGGCGTATCGATGTGGCCGGTGAGCTCCACAACCCACTTGCGCAGGCCCTCCAGGTCGCGCTCGCCATCGTGACTGTCCTTGGTGCAGAACTCCTGCACGCAGCGGTACACGGTGTCGTGCATGACCTCGGTGATGTGGTCGGTCAGGTCCTTGCCGTCCAGAATCTTATTGCGCTCGGCGTAGATGACCTGGCGCTGCTTGTTCATGACGTCGTCGTACTCAAGGACGCTCTTACGCATGGAGAAGTTGATGCTCTCGACCTTGTGCTGGGCGCTCTCGACGGCCTTGGAGATGATCTTGTGCTGGATGGGCATGTCGTCGCCCATGTCGGCCGTGACCATCATCTTGGAGACGCGGTCCATCTTGTCGCCGCCGAACAGGCGCATGAGGTCGTCCTCGAGCGACAGGTAGAACTGCGTCGTGCCCGGGTCGCCCTGACGACCGGAGCGGCCGCGCAGCTGGTTGTCGATACGACGGGACTCGTGGCGCTCGGTTCCGATAACGGTCAGGCCGCCGGCGGCAAGCACGCGCTCGCGCTCGGCCTTGCAGGTCTCCTTGGCCTCGGCGTTAAACTGCTCGAGCTGCTCGGGCGTCACGTCCTCCATGGTCAGGCCCTCGTACTCAAGGCGCTCGCGCACCAGCTCGTCGGGGTTGCCGCCCAGCAGGATGTCGGTACCACGACCGGCCATGTTAGTAGCGATGGTCACGGCGCCGTAGCGTCCGGCCTGGGCAACGATGTGGGCCTCGCGCTCGTGATGCTTGGCGTTGAGAACCTCGTGCGCGATGCCGCGCTTGGTAAGGGCGGCGGACAGCTTCTCGGAGCTTTCGATGGAGACGGTGCCCACCAGGACCGGCTGTCCCTTGGCGTGACGTCGCTCGACGTCGTCGGCAACGGCGTTGTACTTGGCCTGGATGGTACGATATACCAGGTCCTCGTGGTCCACGCGCTGCACGGGCTTGTTGGAGGGGATGACCTCGACGGGCAGCTTGTAGATCTCGCGGAACTCGGCATCCTCGGTAAGTGCCGTGCCGGTCATACCGGAGAGCTTGTCATACAGACGGAAATAGTTCTGCAGGGTGATGGTGGCCAGGGTCTGGTTCTCCTCGCGTACGAGCACGCCCTCTTTGGCCTCGATGGCCTGGTGCAGGCCCTCAGAATAGCGACGACCCTCCATGATGCGGCCGGTGAACTCGTCGACGATCTTGACCTCGCCGTTGGTGACCACGTACTGCTTATCGCGGTGGAACATGTACTGGGCCTTCAGCGCTTGCTGCAGGTGGTTGACCAGCTGGCCGGAGAGATCGGCATAGATGTCATCGATACCCAGGCGGCGCTCGATTTTCTTAAGGCCGCGCTCGGTGGCGGCAATGGTGTGCTTGGCCTCGTCCATGACGTAGTCGCCCGTGGGCTCCACATCCTCGGTGGCAGTGAGCATGTCATGCGACACGTCCTCACCGCGCTCCAGGCCACGCACGGCACGCGCGAAGTCCTTGTAGGTACTGGCGGACTTGGTGCCAGCGCCCGAGATGATCAGCGGCGTCCTGGCCTCATCGATCAGGATGGAGTCGACCTCGTCGACGATGGCGTAGTTGTGGCCGCGCTGCACGCGCTGCTCGGGACGGGTAACCATGTTGTCGCGCAGGTAATCAAAGCCGAACTCGGAGTTGGTGCCGTAGGTGACGTCTGCCTGGTAGGCCGGACGCTTGAGCTCGAGCGGCATGTTGTTCTGGAGCAGACCGACGGTCATGCCCAGGTACTTGTAGATGCGGCCCATCCACTCGGAGTCGCGCTTTGCCAGGTAATCGTTGACGGTAACGACATGCACGCCCTTGCCGGCGATAGCATTGAGGTAGCCGGCCAAGGTGGAGACGAGCGTCTTGCCCTCGCCGGTCTTCATCTCGGCGATGTGGCCCTCGTGCAGTGCCATGGCGCCAATGAGCTGCACGTCAAAGTGGCGCATACCCATGGTGCGCTTGGAAGCCTCACGCACGGTAGCAAAGGCCTCGGGAAGCATGTCGTCGAGCGACTCGCCGTTGGCGTAACGCTCGCGGAACTTATCGGTCTGGGCGCGGAGCTCCTCCTCGGTCATCTTCTCAAACTGGGGCTCAAGACCGTTGATCTGGTCGACGATCTTGTAGTAGCGCTTAAGGTCCTTATCGGATCCAAAGGACAGCAGCTTTGACATGAATCCCATGTGGTTTTCCTTTTTGGCCATAGCCCACGCCGTGCAGCTGCGGGCGAGTTAAACACAGATGATTGTACTTTAGCCAAACAAGGCGCGGCCTATACGGTCGAGCTCGACCGCCACGTAATAACTACGACCAACCTGCCACAATGGGACAGGTTAATTTTGGCAGGTCTATCTGGGCAAACGCCGCCTCTCTGCCATGTGGTGCCATGGGGACAGGTTAGTTTGCACTAATTTAAAAAGAAAAAGGGCCGCGCACCCAAATGGATGCACGGCCCTCATGCCATGAATGCGAGCGGTTCCGCGGCGAGCTATTTACTCAGCAGCCTCGGTGGTCTCGGCCTCGGCAGCGGCCTCCTCGACGGGAGCCTCTGCGGCCTGCTTGGCAGCCTCCTCGGCAAACTTAGCAGCACGCTTAGCCTTCTCGGCAGCCTTAGCCTCAGCGGCGGCCTTGCGAGCGGCCTCGGCCTCAGCAGCCTTGGCGGCCTTGGCAGCCTTGGCCTCCTCGGCCTTCTTGAGCTGGGCGGCAGCGGCGCCACCGAACTTGTCGGCGAAGCGCTGGACGCGTCCACCGGTGTCGACGAACTTCTGCTGGCCGGTGTAGAACGGGTGGCACTCGTTGCAAAGCTCGACCTTCATCTCGGACACGGTAGCGTGCGTCTTGAAGGTGTTGCCGCAGGAGCACGTCACCGTGCACTCGACATACTGGGGATGGATACCCTGCTTCATGGTAGGACTCCTTATTGGTCAGGCGCTGGTTACCGATCAGCGCATAAGGCGTCTTGGTTTCCGACCAAGACAACAAACTCGGCTATGGTACCACGGCGCCGCGTGTCCCACAAAAGGTTCACGGTCTTTTCGGAACGACACGAATCTGACCCATCGAAACACATCTCCACCGTTCCTTCAACTGGGAAAATGCCGTCCCCGGGGCCTGAGAAGGGCCCCGGGGACGTTCGACTGACTGCGGGAACGGCCTTTCCGCTCAATGTGTTCGGCTGAGATCGGAAATCAACCAAACTGAACTAGGTTCAGTTGACATGGTTAAAAACGAGGGGCGACGCTTTTGCGTCACCCCTCGTCCCGGCCGGTTGCTTTAGTTGTACACACGGTAGTTACACTTGAACTGGGTTATGTGTCCATAGTTGGAGCGGTACCAACCCGACGTATAGCTGATTGCCTCTGCGCCTAGATAGTCGTAGCCCTTGTTGTAGCGAAGCTGACGGTAGGTCGTGTCGTACTCTGCTACGTAAAACGTGTCTCCAGAGAAGGCTTTGTACCGGTCCTTAACCGTCGAAGCCATGTACGCGGGTTCGACATCGCCTTTCTCCCCGTTGAGCGCATAGACGGGTGCCGCGATTCCGCATAAAGCCGTTGCCACGAGGATGGCGTAGACAGCCATGCGCGACGCATTGGACTTCAGCTGTTCAAATAGTTTCATGTCATTCACCTCCATCGTATGTATCGAGGTATTCCTGCTTGAGCGTCTGCGAGGACGACTTGATCTTTTCCACGAGCGTGCCGGCTTCGATGAAGTAGAACGAGTTGGTGAGGTCTGCCAGGTCGTCGAGCAGATGGCTTGAGATGAGCACGCTGCGTCCCCGCGCCACCTCGCTGCGCATCGCGTCGCAGGAGGTTTTCCGCTTTCCCGGATCGAGGCCGTTCAGCGGTTCATCGAGGATGAGGTACGGGCAATCGGTCGCTATCGCCATGGCAAGCTTTACCTGCTGCTTCATTCCTGTCGAGAGTCTACGGGTCGGCTTGTCGAGATATGGGGAGATTCCGAGGGAGTCGCAGAGCGAGTCGATGTCGGCGGCCGATTTCCACGCCTCCCTAACGAAAGAGAGGTGCTCGCGGGCCGATAGCGTGGGGTAGAGATCCGCGCTGCCCGAAGAGCTCAGGTAGACGAGTTCTGCGAATTCGGCTGATCGACGTTGGCAGATTCCGTCTGCCGCCAGGCTTCCCGAGCGGATGCGGGTGGGAAATTGGCCCGACAGCGCTTCAAGAAGGGTGGTTTTCCCCGAGCCGTTGGGAGCAACGAGGCCCGCCGCCGTTCCCGGGCTCAGGAAAAGCGACCCGATTGAAAGTATCGTCGTGCTCCCGTATCCCACGCTCGCGTCTAGAAGCTCGAGCCCATGGTGCTTTTTCGCGGGTCCAGGCTGTTTGGGGGAACGTGTCGCAACGGCGCCGACCGCAAAAAAGACCGCGACGTATGCCAGGGCCACGGCAAGCATCGATGCGCTGCCTGAACCGGAGCCAATGAATTCTGTCGGGAAGCATCCTACGTAACCCGTTGCCTCGATAGGCGAGAATACGGCCAGCGGCAGGAGATTGAGCGCGGCGTTATGCCCTAGTGCCGAATCGGACAGTAACGGGAATGCCGGGGCCGCGACAAGCAGCGCGGAGGTAAGGGGGCCCGCGAGGACGCGCCTCGTTGCGGTCGATAGGACGGCGGAGCAAACGGATATCAAGGTTCCGCCCGCAAGCAGCGCGAGAAGCAGGGCTGTGAAGACGTTTCCCGCGGTCGTGGTGGTAAGCGCGCCGTCATGGAAGAAGGCGATCGGGTACCCAATTTGCCCGAAGCCGTTTAGGACCGAGGCGTAAATGCCCCCGGGTGCGAGGCCGGCGAGGAGCATCGCGGTCCCCGCGGCGATTATCGAAAACACGATCTGGATAAGGCGCCGGAATTTGGGCGCGGGCGCCTTTGCCGCCAGGGTCCCGGGCCTTGTGGCGCCGAGCACGAGTATCGACGAGAGAAGGAAGGGGATGAAGGGAAGGAAAGACGGCGCCGTGGCAATGGCGTAAGGCAGGAAGGAAAGGAATGGCAGGTCGTTTGCGGAGGCCGGGATATCCGTGATGCCGGAGCTGCTCAGGGCACGGCAATATGCGAGGCCTGCGTCATTGGTCTCTCGGTCTCCCACGATGGACCCGGATTGGAAGCCTTCGCCCATGAGCGCGTAGTAGCTCTCGGCAGAATCGAGAAAGGCGGCGTCGGTTTGGGCGGCGAGGGCGGCGTTCGCGTATCTTGCAAGCTCCGCGTCATTTTGCTGCTCTGGAGATAGGTCTGTGCCGCTGGCCTGGGGCGCGCGCGTATTGAATGCGTCGACAAAGCTCTGCATGCCCTGTTTCATAAAGAAGGGCCCGTAGATGGGTGAATTGAACGCAATGGGGACGGAAAAGGCTGCAGCGAGAACGAGCGTACAAATCCATACGGCCTTGTCTCTTAGGATTAGTTTGAGAAGAAGTCGACAGTACATTTAGAAGCACCTACATTTCTCAAAGCATCGTTAGATTAATAATGACAGACCGAATGAAGATGCGTGCGACGGGGGCGAGGCGAATGGCTGAGCGGTATCGATATGCGGGTTCAACGGTATCACATTGGCCACATAGATTTTTAACTTGCATTTCTACCCGCCCTTTTCGTAGAGTCGCCGATACGTGCTTAGCGCACCCTCGGCGCGTCCGGCAGGCTTTGCGAAATGGGATCCAGGAGACTTCGGCGCAGCATCATCTTGCGGAATGCTTCTAATGAGCCTCCCATCCTTCAAAAACAGAATCTCATCGCACAGCCTATCGACCGAATCCAAGATGTGGGATGACATGATGATGCACGTACCAGAATCGGCCAGCTTCCTGAGAATCTCGGAATGCAAGTCCACCCTGCTGGGGTCGAGCGCGTTCATGGGCTCATCTAATAGAAGGTACCGCGCGCCCGTCGCATACGCAATCGCCAGGGTAAGCTGCTGCTTCATGCCCTGGCTCAGAGTGCGGATCCTCATCTTCGCGAACTAGCCTATCTGCGTTTGTTCCACTATCTCTTCGATATCGCGAGCATGCGGCCACATATCGCAAACCATCTTGAGGTGATCTTCCGCACGCAATCCGGGATACAGCAGCGTCCCCTCACCAGGTGCATAGAAGATCATAGAACGGACCTCTCTCGCACCCGTACCCTGCACCTCATCCAGAACGATGCTCCCGTCCACGCGAGGACCCGGCAAACCTGCCATCGCACGCAGCAACGTCGTCTTTCCATGCCCGTTCGGAGCGACGAGACCGTAGACCGTACCCGGGGCAAACTCAGCGTTCACCGAATCTACGAGCACCTTCTTTCCATAAGAGATCGTCAGCGTTTGAAGGTCAATCATCGAGATCATCCCCTTTCGATCTTTGGAACACTCAGGCGCACCATCAACGGAGATACGGCGCCCAAGACCACCAGCAGAGCGCCCGATGCGCCGACGACCTCTCCAAAAGGCATCGCGTTCGTCCCTCGCCCAAGGAACCCAATCGTCCCCACCTGGGAAGCGGGATCAAACGAGGCGAATGGAGCCAGCAGCGCGACGCCCATGCCCACGCTTTCAACCTGTCTCTTATACACATCTCCGAGCCCACGAGACGTAGAGGAATC